>LJUE01000198.1 GCA_001303885.1 Planctomycetes bacterium SM23_32
CTTGCCCGCCGAGCCGGCGGCGCCAACGCTGGAAGGCCTGGGTGGGCTGGAGCTGGAGTTGGAGCCCGAGCCCGCCGCGGCGGCAGGCCCGGCCGGGGCGCCGTCCTCCGACATCGCCGAAGGGGGCGTCACCACGTTCTTCGTGTGGAACGACGACCGGCGCAGCGGCAGGTTCTTCCTGCTCTACGAGGGTGAGCGGCTCACCGTAGGGCGCGACCCCGACGTGTGCGACATCACGCTGATGGACCCCGCCGTGTCCCGCAAGCACTGCTCACTGAGCAAGGAGGGCGGGAGGGTGCGCGTCGAGGACCTGGGCAGCAGCAACGGCACCTTCGTGAACGACAACCGGGTGGAGACTGCCGAGCTGAGGCGGGGCGACAAGCTGCGTTTCGGCACGACGCGCGTCTACACGTCCCTGCCGGGCTCCCCGGACTGAGGGTGGGCGGGCGACTGCCTTCGGGGGCCGCCGCGACGTGGGACCCCGGGCGCCTATCCCGTGCCTGCCATGGCGGGGGCAGTGCGCTTGACGCACGGTGCCGCTGCGTGGCACCTTAAGGGCCACTGAGGCCCGGGCAGCGTGACCGCAGCAGACAGGCGCAGATGGCCAGGTTCCTGAATTTCATCTTCCGCCGCCGCGAGGAGCGCTACGGGGGCTACGAGCTGATCGCGGAGGTGGCCCGGGGCGGGATGAGCCGCATCTGGAAGGTCCGCCATCCCGAGAGCGGCCGCATCTACGCGATGAAGGTGCTCACGGCGGAGTCGGTCGAGCTGGTTGACCTGTTCAGGCGCGTCTTCGAGGCCGAAGAGGGCGACATAGCGCTGCGGCTCGACCACCCCAACGTCGTCAAGACCTACGAGTACGGCCACGGCCGGGCGGACGAGTACTACATCGTGATGGAGTACGTTGACGGCCCCAACCTGGCCACCTTGATCGCCCTTGAGTCGCCGCGCGTTCGGGATAGCCGGTTTGACCTGGTCATGCAGATCGCCGAGGGCCTGCGCTACATCCACGAGAAGGGGCTGATCCACCGGGACTTCTGCCCCAAGAACGTCCTCTGCACCGACGAGGGCGTGGCGAAGATCATTGACTTCGGGCTGACGATCCCGGCCAGCGTCAAGGCCCGCACGGTGCTGGCGCGCGCGGGGACGGCCAGCTACATGGCGCCCGAGCAGATTCGCAGCCAGGCCGTTGACGAGCGCGCGGACATCTACGCCTTCGGCGTGTCGGCCTTCGAGATACTGGCCGGCAGGCGCCCCTTCCCGCGCTCGGCCGACCGCGGCCGGCGCATGCTGGACATACTGAACGTGGACCCCCTGCGCCTGCGCGAGGTCGAGCCGGAGCTATCGGAGCCGTTGGAAGCCGTTATCCAGAAGTGCATTGCAAAGGATAGGCTTTTGCGCTATAAGTCTATGGGCGAGGTGATCAGGGACATGGGGCCGGCGCTCGAGGCGGCGGGCCAGCCAGGCCATTAGCTGGCAGGGCCGTCCCTGCGGAGGGATTCCACATGAACCCGCGTCTTCGCGTCGAAGTGGGCAGGCTTGCCAACTTCGAGTATGAGATAGCCCCGACCAGCGAAGACGACCCCGTGTGGCTCGGCCGCGGCGCCTTCTGCAAGATACGCATCCCGGACGACCGCCTCTCGCGCCGCCACTGCCAGTTCACCTACGACGGCGGCACGCTCTTCGTCGAGGACCTCGGCAGCCACAACGGCACGTTCGTCAACGGGGAGGTGATCAGCGAGAAGACGCAACTGACGGACGGCGATCGGGTGATCGTGGGCAGCCATGAACTCGTCGTCAAGTACCCGCCCGCCTCGCTGTCGAAGAAGGCCGCCCTGCCCGAACTGGGCACTCAGGAGGAGGAAGCCAAGGCCTATCGGCAGGCCGTCGCCCTGGTGGGCACCGAGTTCGCCGGCTACGTGATCGAGAAGGTCGTGTTCAACGGCGAGACCTCCGTGGTCTTCCGTGCCGGTGATCAGGACGGCAAACCGGTCGCCATCAAGGTGCTCAAGCAGCTCAGCCAGATCACCGTGGAGGACCAGAACCGGTTCATCCGCGGGGCCAAGCACAGCGCCGGACTGCGGCACCCCAACTTCGTGCGCGTCTACAAGGGCGGCCGTTCGGGAGATTGGTACTTCATCGTGATGGAATACGTGCAGGGTACCAGCCTGCAGGAAGTCGTGGCGCGCAAGGGGGGCCCGCTGGGCGTGTCGGAGTCGCTGCGCATAGCTCGCCAGGTCCTGGACGCCCTGCAGCACGCCTATGAGAGGGAGATCGTGTTCCGCGCGGTCCGCCCGGACAACGTGCTGGTGGGGCCGGGGCTCAGGGCCAAGCTGACGGACTTCGACCTGGTCAAGCCCCTCTCGGGCCGGCGGGACGCCCAGGTCACCCGCGTCATGGACGGCAGCCTCCGGGTGGACCCCTCCTTCGCCGCCCCCGAGCTGATCGCCTACCCCGTGGTGGCCGACCAGAAGGCGGACGTCTTCGGCGTCGGCGCCATGCTTTACTTCATGCTCTCCGCCCAGGCGCCGTTCGGCGCGACGCTGCCGGCCGACAAGCTGTCCAGCGCGTTCGAGCGGCGCTGCCAAGATGTGGGCGACCTGAACCCCGAGGTGCCGGAGGCCCTCTGCGGCGTCATCCAGCAGGCCATGTCCGACTACGAGCGCTACAACACGCCGGCCGAGATGCGCGAGGCACTCGACGAAGCGGCCGCCGCCGCCGGCCTCTGAGCGCGGCGAACCGGATGCCATGAAAGCTCAACTTGAGATACAGGACGGCTCGCGCGCCGGGGAAGTGGTCGAGCTGGGCAAGCTCGGCTCCTTTACGATCGGCCGGCGCAGCGCCAACGACCTGAGCATCGTCGAGCAGGCCGTCTCGCGCAAGCACTGCCGCATTGACTTCGACGGCGAGTTCTACTGGCTCGTTGACGCCGGCAGCCACAACGGCACGTTCGTCAACGGCGACCGCATCTCCAAGTGCATGCTCTACGACGGCGACCTGATACAGGTCGGCCACGTGCGCATGGTGTTCGTGCGCCCCGAGGCGCAGTCCGACATAGACACGGACTTCTGAGCGCCGCGTCCCCCCGCCCCGCGCTTTCCCTGGCAGCTGCCCGCCCGCTCGGTATAATCGCCCGCGGGCGCCTTCCCGCCACCCCAGTCACGAGGAGACCCCGATGCCGGTGCGCACGACGGCCGTGAGGATCTACGGCAGACGCGACCTGCGGCTGGAGACCTTCGAGCTGCCCGAACCGGCCGACGACGAGATAGTGGCCGAGGTCGTCAGCAACAGCATCTGCATGTCCTCCCACAAGGCCGCCGAGCAGGGCGCCGAGCACAAGCGCATCCCGGACAACGTGGCCCAGAACCCCACTATCCTCGGGCACGAGTTCTCGGGCCGGCTGCTCCAGGTGGGCGCCGCGTGGGCGGAGCGCTTCCGGCCCGGGCAGATGTTCGCCATCCAGCCGGCGCTCAACTACAAGGGCTCCCTCGACTCGCCCGGCTACTCCTACCCCTGGATCGGCGGCAACGCCACCCGCATCCTCATCCCCCGGGAAGTGATGCTCATGGACTGCCTGCTGCCGTACGAGGGGGATGCGTTCTTCAAGGCGTCGCTGGCGGAGCCTATGTCGTGCATCGTGGGCGCTTTCCATGCCCAGTACCACTTCGAGCAGGGCAGCTACAACCACCAGATGGGCATCCGCGAGGGGGGCAACTGCGCGCTGATGGCGGCCGCCGGACCCATGGGGCTCGGCGCCGTAGACCTGGCCGTCCACGGCCCACGCCGGCCTGGTCGCCTGCTGGTGACGGACGTAGACGAGGCCCGGCTCGCCAGGGCGCGGCGCATGTTCCCGCCCGAGGAGGCCGAGCGCCACGGCGTCGAGCTGACATACGTCAACCCCCAGCTCGTCGAGGGCGGCCCGGAGGGGTTCGCCGACTACGTGCGCCGCCTCACCGACGGGCAGATGCTCGACGACGTGTTCGTCTTCTTCCCCAACGCACAGCTCATCGAGCAGGCGGACTCGCTGCTGGCCCGCAACGGCTGCCTGAGCTTCTTCGCCGGCCCCCCGCGGCGGGACTTCGCCGCACCCATCAACTTCTACAACGTCCACTACGAGGGCCATCACGTCGTGGGCACCAGCGGGGGCAACACCGAGGACCTCCGCATCTCGCTGGGGCTCATGGGCGAGGGGCGCGTCAACCCGGCCGGCATGGTCACCCATGTGGGCGGGCTCGACGCGGCGGCGCAGACCATCCTGGACCTGCCCGACATCCCCGGCGGCAAGAAGCTCATCTACACCCACGTGCGCATGCCGCTGACGCCCCTTGACGAACTCGCGGAGCGGGCCGAAGCGGCCGATGAGCCGCTGAAGGGCGTGCTCGGCGAGCTGGGCCGGCTGGTGGAGCAGGCCGGGGGCCTCTGGTGCACGGAGGCGGAGCGGTTCCTGCTCTGCTGCGAGGGGGTCCGGCTGCCGGAGGACTGATGGCGTCGCCGGAGACTATCGTTGCTGTCTCCACACCAGCGGGACGTTCCCTGCGGGCCGTCGTGCGCCTGAGCGGGCCGGACGCGGTGGCGTGCGTTGCGGCGCGCTTCCGCCCGGCGGGGCAGGGGGCCGGTGCGTGGCGGCGGACCTTCCGGGCGACCCCCGGCGAGTTCCGCCTCCACCGCGAGCGGCTCGGCGTGCCGGCGCTGCTCTACGTGATGCGCGCGCCTCACTCGTACACGCGCGAGGACGTCGCGGAGGTCCACGTGCCAGGGTCGCAGCGATGCGGAGCTCCTGGTTGCCACGTCCAAGCTCGCGGGACGGGTGGGGCGCCGCTGCCAGGGCTTGCAGGAGCAGGTCACCGCACTGCGCGTGCAGGCGGAGGCCGCGCTGGACTTCGCCCCGCATGGCATCGAGCTGATCGGCGAGGGGGAGTTCCTGGAACGTTGCGAGTGTCTGCGCCGGGACATGGCGGCGGAGGTGTCGGCCGGCAGGGGAGACCTGGCGGCCAGTCCAGCCTGCTCAACCGGCTGGCCGGCGCCGAGATGGCTCTCGTGCACCATCGGGCCGGCACGACGCGGGACGCCGTCCGGGCCGAGATCGAGGTGGGTGGCGTCTGCTTCCGGCTCACCGACACGGCCGGGCTGGCCGAGACCGGGGCCGGGCCGGACGCCGAGGCCGTCCGCCGGGCCGGCGAGCAGGCGCGCGCCTGCCAGCTCCTGCTGCTGGTGCTGGACGGCTCCGAGCCGGCGCCGCTCGGTGTGGCCCGGGTGGCCGCGCCGCTGCGGCGCGAGCGCGTGCTCTGCGTCATCAACAAGTGCGACCTGCCCCAGGTGCTCGACGAGGGGTCGCTGAGCGCGGACGCCTTCGCTTACGAGACGATCCACACGTCCGCTCTGACGGGGGAGGGGATGGACGCACTGCGCGGGGCGCTGGGGCGCACCGCCGCCGAGGGGCGCCTGGACGGTTCGGCGGCCGATTGCCTGTTCAACGCGCGGCAGCGGGACGCCGTGCGGCGGGCCCTGGGCGAGGTGGAGGCGGCGCAACGGACGATCCGCGAGGGCATGGGCTACGAGTTCGCCGCCGTCAACCTGCGGGAGGCGGCCGACGCCCTGGGCGAAGTCACGGGCCAGGTCACGGGCCAGGACATCCTCGACCGCATCTTCAGCGCCTTCTGCATCGGCAAGTAGCGGCCGCATGCCGCGCGCGGCGACTCCGGTCGGCTGAACACCGCCATGGGCGACAAGGGCTGCCTTAGCCTGTTCGGCCGGAGCGCTCAGCAGCACGGATGTTCGCAGAGCACCTGACGGCGTAGTACCGGGTGCGCGCCGAGGGCCACAGGCGCAGCGTGGACGAGTCGCCGACGCTCCATAGCTGCGGCGACGCAGCGTGGAAGCTCCGCGCCGGCCCGGCGTGGAGGCGTAGCGGCATCCCCTCGAGGACCAGACCGAGGCCGATCGCCACCCGCGCTCTGCCAGCATGGGCGGCTATAGCTCGGGGGCGGCTTCTTCGGAGAGCTGCTTGACTTCCTGGAGCACGTGGAGGATGCGGCCGACCAGCTCCCTCACCCCCTGACCGGTCACAGCCGAGATGCCCGTCACCTCCCGCCCCAGCCCCTGCCGCAGCCGCGCCAGCCCCTGCCCGGCGCCGTGCAGGTCCATCTTGGTGGCCACCACGAGTTCGGGCTTCGCGGCCAGCGGGGCGCTGTAGAGCGCCAGCTCCTCGCGGATGACGTGGTAGTTGGCCACCGGCTCGCTGCCGTAGGTCGGGGCGGCGTCCACCAGGTGCACCAGCACGCGCGTGCGCTCGATGTGGCGCAGGAACTCGTCCCCCAGGCCCTTGCCCTCGTGGGCGCCCTCGATCAGCCCGGGCAGGTCCGCCACGGTGAACCGCTGGTAGGCGTCGGTCTCCACGATGCCGACCATGGGCTGGAGTGTGGTGAACGGGTAGGCGGCTATCTTCGGGTGGGCGGCGCTGATGTGGGAGAGCAGCGTGGACTTGCCGGCGTTGGGCCGGCCGATGAGGCCGACGTCGGCCACGAGCTTCAGCTCGAGCCTGAGCCGCCGCTCGCGGCCGGGGCGGCCCTCCTCGCAGCGGGTGGGCACCTGGTTGGTGGCGGACTTGAACCGGGCGTTGCCGCGTCCCCCGCGCCCGCCCGGGGCGACCACGACCGGCTGGCGCGGCTCGGCCAGGTCGAGTATCTGCAGGCCGGTGTCCTCGTCGGTCACGACGGTGCCGAGGGGCACGCGGATGCAGAGGTCTTCGCCGCTGGCGCCCGTCCGGTTCCGGGGGCCGCCGCGCTCGCCGTCGGCGGCGCGGAACTGCGCCCTGGAGACCAGATCCAGGAGGGTGCTCAGGTTGGGATCGGGCGCGATGAGGACGTCGCCACCGTCGCCGCCGTCGCCACCGTCGGGGCCGCCGCGGGGGACGTACTTCTCCCGCCGGAAGCTGACGCAGCCGTCGCCCCCGTCGCCGGCCTTCACGTAGATGGCGGCTTCGTCAACGAAGCGCACAGACGCCTCCGAGCCTCGAGATCAGTGTCGGGCCGGCCCGAGCAGAGACAGCAACGGCTGCCGCCCGCAACGCGGGAAACAGCCGCTGGAGACTTCGACGGTGGCGGCGCCGCCGCTCAGTCGGCGATGACGCTGACGCGGTTGTTCGGCGAGAACTGGACCACGCCGTCCGCCTTGGCGACTTCTGCCCGCCGTGCCGCTTGACGCCCAGGTAGGTGGCATTGCTCTCGCGTCCGTTGCGCGAGGAGCCCTGTCCTTTCTTATGTGCCATTTGGTCGCCTCGTGGCTATTCGGGGTGGATCTCGCGGATGAGAACGCACGTGTATTTCTGGCGATGCCCTTTCTTGGCCTGGCGGGTCTTGGTGGCCTGGAAGCGCATCATCGTCAGCTTGGGGCCCTTCTCGTGGCGGATCACCTCGGCTAGGACGCGGGCGCCGAACAGCGCGGGCGTGCCGATGCGCGCCTCGCCGTTGCCGCCGACCATCAGGACCCGGTCGAACTCGATCAGTTCGCCTTCTTCGGCGTCCATCAGGTCTACCTGCACCTCGTCGCCGGTGCGGACCTTGTACTGCTTGCCGCCGTTGTCTATGATCGCGTACATTAAGTCGCTGCCAGTGTCGGTGCCGGGGATTCGCCAGAAGCCGCCATTATAGCGCGTCTGCGAAGGCACTGCAACTGCCGGGAACGGTCACGCTCAGCGTTTGGGGGCCTTCAGCTGCCTGCCCTCGGCGGTCAGCAGGCGCACCTCGTGCTGGTCCGGTCCTACCGAAGGGTCGGCCAGCACCAGCATCGTCTTGCCCGAGGAAGTCTCCAGCTCGCCCAGCCGGCCGCGCATCTCGTTGTTGAGGTAGTTGGCCACGTCGGCGCTGACCCTGACCTCGACCTGGTCCAGCCCCTTGGTCTCCAGGCCGGCCCGGATCTCGCGCAGTATCTGGAGGCCGAGCGTTTCGTTGCTCTTGACGTGCCCCGTGCCGTGGCAGGCGGGGCACTCGACGTAGGTGGACTGTCGCAGGCTCTGGCGCTGGCGCTGGCGGGTCATTTCCACGATGCAAAAGGGGCTCATCTTGAGCATCCGCAGCCGCGAGCGGTCGGCCTTGAGCGCCGCCCACAGGGCCTGCTCCACCTTCGTGCGGCGCTCGGTGTCCTCCATGTCAATGAAGTCAATGGCCAGCACGCCGCCCACGTCCCTGAGGCGTATCTGGCGGGCGATCTCGGGGGCGGCTTCCATGTTGATGCGGAAGGCCGTCTCCTCGGCGTCGCCGCGTCCCTTGTACTGGCCGCTGTTGACGTCAATGGCGACCAGCGCCTCTGTCTGCTCCAGCACGATGCTGCCTCCGCTGGGAAGCTGCACCGTGCGGCTGTGCATCTTCTCGATCTCCTGCTCCACGCCGTAGTGGTGGAACAGCGGGTCGGGGTCACTGTAGAGCTTGACCTTGCGGACGTGGTGGGGCATGACGGCCCGGAGGAAGTCGCGCACTTTCTGGTGGACGTCCTCGCTGTCAACGATGACGCGGCGGATGTCCTCGGTGAAGAAGTCGCGGATGACGCGGGTGACCGGGTCGCTCTCCTGGTAGACCATGGCGGGGGCCTTGGAGCTTTGGGCCCGCTGCTCGATGGTGTGCCAGAGCCTCAGCAGGTAATCCAGGTCGCGGACCACGTCGCGCTGCTTGCGCGCCCGGCCGGCCGTGCGGGCGATGACGCCCATGTTCTTGGGTATTTCGAGCTCGCGCAGCATCTCGCGCAGGCGGCTGCGCTCCTCATCGTCGGCGATGCGCCGGGAGACGCCGCGCCGGGAGAGCCCCGGCATCAGCACCAGGTAGCGGCCCGGCAGGCTCAGGTAGGTGGTCAGGCTCGGCCCCTTGTCGCCGATGCCCTCCTTGGTTACCTGGACGATCAGCTCCTGCCCCTGGCGCAGCAACCGGCGGATGTCGCCGCTCCTGTTGCCGTTGCCCACCGCCGAGGGCAGCACGTCGGAGACGTGGAGGAATCCGTGCTTCTTGTAGCCGAACTCGACGAAGGCCGCCTCTATGTTGGGCACGACGTTGACCACGAAGCCCTTGTAGATGTTGCCGACGATCTGCTCCTTGCTGGTGCGCTCCAGGTAGAGCTGCTCGAGCTTGTTGCTCTCCAGCACGGCGATGCGCACTTCCTGCTCCTCGATGACGTTGACCAGCATCGTCTTCTCACTGTCATCTTTCGCCATGGCCTGTCGTCCTCTGTTGGTCAGCGCGAGGCGGAGAGACTGACGTGGATCCGCTCGATCTGCCCTTGCGCGTAGTCGCGTTCCTCCCGGCAGCCCAGCGCCTCCAGCACTTCCTCGGGGCGTGCCGTGCCGGCCTGCGTGTAGCGCACCAGCATCCTCAGCGTCTCGCCGTCCAGCCGCAGGGCCTTCACGAACTGGCGGACCTCCACCTGCCTGGTGCCGTCCTTGCGCTCCCGTTCCACCACGGCCGTCTCGCTGGCCAGGAATTGCTGCACCTTCTGCTCGCTGAGCGTGTGGCCGGGCAGCAGTGGCACGAGGTAGGCCAGCTCGGCGGGCCGGCGGTCGGGATGGGGCCTGGTGACCTCGGCGGACTCCACGCGGATGCCCTCGGGGAACTGCTCCTGCAAACGCGCGCGGACTTCCTCCGGCCGCATCCACTCGCACAGTCCGACGTCGGCCACCTCGCTGCGGCCGGAGATCCCTACGCTCAGGGGCATGGGGATGCTGATGCGCGGGCGAGGGTTGTGACCCTCGCTCATCGCCATAGGGAGGCGAGCGCGTCGCAGCGCTCGTTCGAGCAGTCGCATCAGGTCATGATGCGATATGAACCGGATGTCTCCCCGCTTGCTGAATCTGATGCGGATGTTCTGCTTGAGCTGTGACAATAACTCGACCCCGTCGCGCGCTCCCGGCCCGCTGCAGCGCCGCATTCCGAGCGCCCTTTGCGCCCGGCCGGTCGGGAACGGACCTGCACTCCGTTGCCGCCCCTGGCAAGCGTGACAGGTGCCGGGACCGGCGAACGGCTCCCGTGGGGGCAACCCCCCCCGGCCCCGGCGGCCCTTGTCATAAGCAATCTATCGGAAAGGCCTTACGACGCTGCATTGGGCCTGTCGTTTCCCGCGCGTGCGCCCTCGGCGCACGCAGGCGTCTGCCGTATACTTTACCAGTTGTGCCGCTGGCATTCAAGTGGCGAGCAGGCCCCCGGGACGGCTGATTTGAGGTGGGCAGCCGGCCCTCCATCGGGTATCATATACGCAAGAGAGGTCCACGGGACAGGAGGCGTACGATGAGCTTCAAGTGGACCATCGCGCTCGTTTCCACCTTGGCGTTCCTGCTCAGCTCGCCTGCGGCTTCGGGCATAGAGAAGACCTCGTTGCCCAAGCTGCTCGACCCCGATGAGCCGGCCGTGGGGAGGCCTGCGCACCGCTCCGAGGCCGGAGAGGGGCACGGCGGGCATCTTCGGTCAAGCGGTGCCAAGGCGATCCTCGTGCACCCGCCTTACGATGCGCGCCGGCTGCGCGGCGAGGTCTTCGACTACCGCCACGACCGCCTCTCAGAGTTCCGTTCGCGGCATCGCTACGGGTTCAAGCAGCCCGGCACGTACTACTGGGTCAGCGTCCCCGGTTTCGAGTTCTACTACGGGTCGGGCCGCCCGTATTACTACTACTCTCCGGACGCCTACGTCTATCACTACTACTACCTGTCGCAGCCTTACGTGAGCTATCAGCGCTACGTCCGCTTGGAGACGCCGACCGTCGGGGCCGAGGCCGAGATGGTGGCGCCTGCGCTGCGCGACGACGAGGCGGACGAGGGACCGGTCTTCGAATCGGTGCTCTCACCCATGGTCGGGGGGGCGGCGGAGGTCGGCGTCTACTTCGCGCTGGGTGAGGCGAGGCTGAGGGCGGGCGATTTCGCCGAGGCGGCGAGCGCCTTTCAGCGAGCCCGTGAGGCGGACCCGCAGGCGGCCGCCCCGCGCATTGCGTTGGCCCTGGCCCTGACGGCGGAGGAGCGATACGAAAGCGCGGCCTACATGCTTCGCTCGGGGCTGGAGGCCCTCGATGACGTGAATGCCGTTGACGTGGACCTGGCCGAGGTCTTCGGCGGGTCCGAATCCTACGCTAAGGTGGCTGCACGGCTGCGAGAGGCGGCCGGAGGCGATGGAGCCGACGGGGACCTGCAACTGCTTCTGGGGTTCCACTACTTCGGGACCCGCCAGTACGCCAAAGCAGCCGGGGTCCTGGCGGCTCTCTACAAACCGGACTCATCGGACCACCTCGTCGAAGGCCTGCTTCTCGCAGCCGAGCGCCGCCTTGGCTCCGAGGACTCAGTGGAGGGTGATGAGGGCAGCAACTGAACATCAGTGATGCCAAGCGGTTTGGGCCGGGTCGCCTCCGGGCAACCCGGCCATCTTGCGTACGGCCCCGCCGCGCCGCCTTGCAGAGCGCCGCCGAGACGCTATGCTGAGGGCCTAGCTTGCAGGGAGCTTCGCACGCGTGAGGGAGGCGTCGCATGAGGCCGTCCTTCGTGCTGATGATGGCGGCGACGTGTGCTTGGTGGGGGGCGGCGGCCCATGCCGCCGTCGAGCGCACTTCCGAGGCCGTCGTGATCCGCACGGACGCCTGCTCGCTGGCGTTCAGCACGGCCGACGGCTCCATCCTGTGGCTGCGGCAGGCGGGCAGCTCCGAGCCGATCCTGCGCAGCGGGGAACACGGGCTCTGGCGCGCCGGGTTCCGGGACGGCCGCCAGGCGGCAGCAGCGGGCACCGGCGCCGGGCAGGCCTTCCGCATAGAAGAGGGGGCCGACGGCGTGCTTATGACGTTCGGGGGCTCCGAGGTGGCTGTCCGGCTCACCGTGACACCCCGGCCCGACGGCGTGGACTTCTCTGCCGAACTGACGCCGCGCCGGGGGACCGTCCTTGAGTTCGACCTGCCGGCGAAGCTGCGTTTCGAGCCGGAGCAGGTGGAGCGGCTCGTCTTCCCGATGGACGGCAGCGTGTCGGTGGGCGTGGCGTTCAAGCGGGACTTCTTTGAGCGCCAGCCGGAGGAGGAGCCGTGCGGGTGGGACGCCCGGCCGGCGGGGCCTTCGGGATACGCGGCGCTCTACGGCGGCCCCCTCGAGCAACGGGCGGAGGGCGACCTGCCGGTCGCCCTCCGAGTCACGCCGGAGGGACGGGACTGGCTCGGGCCGGAGCTTGCCGACCGGGTGGCGGCGGCCGAGGCGGTGGTCAACCGCCCGCCGACGCCCG
>LJUE01000199.1 GCA_001303885.1 Planctomycetes bacterium SM23_32
CGGAAGGTGGCGCCCTCGGTGCGGCTCATCGTGTTCCCCGCTACCCAGGAGGTCTACCGTCAGGCCCTCGACGAGGGGCTGATAAACGTTTTCATAGAGGCGGAGGCGGCGTTCTCGACGCCGACGTGCGGCCCCTGCCTGGGCGGCCACATGGGCGTGCTGGCCGCCGGCGAGACGGCCCTGGCGACGACGAACCGCAACTTCCGCACCCGCATGGGCCATGCGGAGAGCGAAGTCTACCTCTGCAACCCCGCCGTGGCGGCGGCCAGCGCCGTGACGGGGCGCATCACGCACCCCCGGGAGGTCGTGGACGGGCCGACGCCCGTCTGAGCGGGGCAGACGCACCGACGACGAAGACCAGGAGACATCATCCATGCCGCTGTACGTGGGACTGGACATCGGTTCGATCAGCGCCGACCTGGTGGTGATGAGGGAGGACGGCGAGGTCCTGGAGACGCGTTACGAGCGCATCTTCGGCCGGCCGCTGGATGTGGCGCTCGAGCAGCTCCAGGATGTGCTGCGGCGGCGTCCGGACGTGGAGGGCCTCTGCGTCACCGGCAGCGGGGCCAAGATCATAGCCGAGCTGCTCGGGGTGCCGTTCGTCAACGAGATCGTGGCCCAGAGCCGGGCGACGGCGTTCCTTGAGCCGGAGGTGCGCACGATCATCGAGATCGGCGGCACCGAGTCGAAGCTGATCCGCCTGGCTCCTTGGACAGGCTCAGGACAGGCCCCCTCGGCCGTTCGACAGGCTCAGGGCGGGGCGGCCCGGGGGCGGGGTCGCGTCCGTGTCGAGGACTTCGCCATGAACGCGCTCTGCGCCGCTGGCACGGGTTCGTTCCTCGACCAGCAGGCCTCGCGGCTGAAGGTCAGCATCGAGGAGTTCAGCCTGCTGGCCCTGAAGAGCGAGAGTCCACCGCGCGTGGCCGGGCGCTGTAGCGTGTTCGCCAAGAGCGACATGATCCACCTCCAGCAGCAGGGCACCCCCGACTACGACATCATCGCCGGGCTCTGCTACGCGATGGCGCGCAACTTCAAGAGCAGCGTCGGCATGGGCAAGGAGTTCGTCAGGCCCATCGCCTTCCAGGGCGGCGTGGCCGCCAACGTGGGCATGGTGAGGGCCTTCACCGACGTGCTCGGCCTCAAAGAGGGCGAACTCGTCATCCCGCAGCACTTCAACTGCACGGGCGCCATCGGCGCGGTGCTCCAGACGCTGGACGAGGGGCGGGACTGCTCCTTCGCGGGGCTGGAGCCGCTGCGCCAGTACGTCTCCGAGCCCCATGCCGAGGCCGAACGGCTGCCCGCCCTGGTGGGCGACGGCTATCGGGCCGACATCGCCACCGTGCCTATCCGTGACGGCGACGGGAAGGTGGACGCCTACGTGGGCGTGGACGTCGGCTCCATCAGCACCAACGTGGTGGTCATAGACAGCGACCGCAACGTGATCGCCCGCCGCTACCTGATGACCGAGGGGCGCCCCATCGAGGCGGTCAAGAAGGGCCTCTACGAAGTGGGCGAGGAGGTCGGCGAGCGCGTCGTCGTGCGCGGCTGCGCCACCACGGGGAGCGGCCGCTACCTGACCGGCGAGTTCATCGGTGCCGACGTCGTCAAGAACGAGATCACCACCCACGCCCGCGGCGCCGCCCACTTCGACCCCCGCGTGGACACCATCTTCGAGATCGGCGGCCAAGACGCCAAGTACATGTCCCTGGAGAACGGGGCGGTGGTGGACTTCACCATGAACAAGGTCTGCGCCGCCGGCACCGGCTCGTTCCTGGAGGAGCAGGCCGAGAGGCTGGGCCTGAAGATCGAGGAGGAGTTCGGCGCCGAGGCCCTCAGCAGCGGCGCCCCCTGCCAGCTCGGCGAGCGCTGCACCGTGTTCATGGAGAGCGACCTGAACTTCCACCAGCAGCGCGGCGTCCCGCGCGACGACCTGGTGGGCGGGCTCAGCTACTCGATCGTCTACAACTACCTGAACCGCGTCGTCGAGGACCGCAAGGTCGGCGACGTGATCTTCTTCCAGGGCGGGGTGGCCTTCAACCGCGGCGTCAAGGCGGCCTTCGAGGCCGTCACCGGCAAGAAAGTCATCGTCCCGCCCCACCACGACATCATGGGCGCCATCGGCGCGGCCATCGTCGCCCAGGAGCACGCCGACGGCGAGTCCACCTTCCGCGGCTTCGACCTGCGGAACGTGGCCTACGAGCTGAAGACCTTCGAGTGCAAGCAATGCTCGAACCGCTGCGAGGTCCACCGCGTCTCCATCGAGGGACAGAAGCCGCTGCACTACGGCAGCCGCTGCGGGCGCTTCGACGACGACAGGAAGCACTCGAAGGGCGAGCACCTGCCTCGCCTGTTCGCCGAGCGCGAGGAGGCCCTGCTCCACACCTACGGCAAGGAGCGCCCCGACCGCCCGATCGGCGTCAGGATCGGCATCCCGCGCGTCATGACCTTCTTTGACCTCTATCCTCTCTGGAAGGCGTTCTTCACCGAGCTCGGCTGCCAGGTCGTGCTCTCGGAGCCGACCAACAAGGAGATCGTCCGCCGCGGCGCCGACGCCATGGTCACCGAGACGTGCTTCCCCATCGCCGTCTCCCACGGCCACGTGCTGGACCTGTTCGACTCCGGGGTGGACTACGTCTTTGTGCCGAGCGTCATCAACCTGGAGCAGGAGAGCGAGAAGTTCGTCCACTCCTACGCCTGCCCGCTGGCGCAGAGCCTGCCCTACCTGCTGCGGGCGTCGCTGGACTTCGAAGCCGCCGGCAAGGAACTGCTGGCGCCGATCTTCCACTTCGAGCGGGGACGCCAGGCGGTCAGCGACGAGCTGCGCCGGCTGGCGCAGATGTTCGAGGTCCGCTCGGACCGCACCGAGGGGGCGATCCGGGCGGCGTGGGACGCGCTGGACCGGTTCCGGCGCACGCTGCGCGAACGCGGCGCGAAGGTCCTGTCGTCCCTGAGCGAGGGCGAGCCGGCCGTCGTCATCGTCAGCCGTCCCTACAACGGCTGCGACGCCGGCGTGAACCTGGACATCCCCGAGAAGCTGCGCGACCTCGGCGTGCTGGCCATCCCGCTGGACTTCCTGCCGCTGGACGTGGAGGCACTGGCGGACGAGTTCCCCCACATGTACTGGAAGTACGGGCAGACGATCCTGGCCGGCGCCCGCTACGTCGCCTCGCGCCCGGACCTGCACGCCATCTACGTCACCAACTTCCGCTGCGGGCCGGACTCGTTCATCAGCAAGTTCTTCGGCCGACTGGTTGGCGAGCCCTACCTGACCATCGAGATAGACCAGCACAGCTCCAACGTCGGCGCGCTGACGCGTTGTGAGGCCTTCATGGACAGCTTCCGCAGCATTCAGCCGACCGAGCACAAGACGCCCCGCGCGGCCGACTTGTTCTACGACCTGCGCTCCGGTTCGCGCAACACCAAGGTCTACATCCCGCACATGGATGACCACGGCGTCGTCCTGTCCGGCGCATTGCGGGGCCGCGGCATAGACGCTGAGGCCCTGCCCATGTCGGACCGCGAAAGCATGGAGCTGGGCCGCAAGCTCACCACCGGCAAGGAGTGCTTCCCCTGCATCCTGACCACCGGCGACATCGTCAAGAAGACGCGCGCGCCGGACTTCGACCCCGAGCGGGCCGCCTTCTTCATGGCCCAGGCCAACGGGCCGTGCCGGTTCGGCCAGTACCACAAGTTCCACCGCATGGTGCTCGATGACCTGGGCTACGAGCAGGTGCCCCTGGTGGTGCTGGACCAGACGAACAACTTTGCGCAGCAGATCGAGACGTTCGGCCCCGAGTTCTACCGCGCCTGCTGGGACCTGACCCTCTGCGTGGACGCCATGCAGAAGGCCGTGCGCGAGATACGCCCCTACGAGGTGGAAGAGGGCGAGACCGACCGCGTCTACCGCGAGGGGCTGCAGCGGCTGGCCGACGTGGCCGAGGCGAGGGGCGATTACCTGGCCGAAGCGGAGCAGATCGCCCGGCGCCTGGCCGCCATCGAGACAGACCGTTCCGAGCGGCGGCCCGTCATCGGCATCATCGGCGAGATCTACGTGCGCAGCCACGAGTTCGCCAACGCCTTCCTGACGCGCAAGCTGGAGCGGCTCGGCGCGCAGGTGGCCCTGCCGCCCGTGCAGGAATGGCTCAACTACATCGCCCACGAGCGCCGCGAGCTCTGCTGGCAGCGCGGCGCCGTCTGGGGCTTCATCAGAGAATGGCTCGGCGAACTCGTCGCCCGCTGGGACGAAGGGCGCGTGGCCCGCATCTTCCGCGACCTGATCACCCACATGCCGCGCGAGGCCCCCATCGCCGACGTGCTGCGCCTGGGCAGCCGCTACCTCCACCCCACCGTCAAGGGCGAGGCCGTCCTTAGCATGGGGCGCGCCGTCGAATACGTTCATAACCGCGCGGACGGCATCGTCAACGTCGTGCCGTTCGGCTGCATGCCCGGCGCCATCGTCGAAGGGCTCCTGGAGGAGTTCCGCCGGGACCACGACGGCATACCCGTGCTGAAACTCGCCTTCGACGGCGTCGAGCAGACCGGCGAGGAGACGCTGCTGGACGCGTTCGTCCACCAGGCCCGTCAGCACATGGAGAGCCGGCGCGGGGCGGGTGCCCGCGCAAACCGCTGAGTTGTGGCGCAGGCGTGTGCCGAGCAGGACCCAGGTGCGCCTCGCCCGAGGCGGGCAAGCCGAGGACGAGCAAGAGGACGGCCATGAAAGGCAAGTGCTGGAAGTTCGGCGACGACGTCAACACCGACGAGATCATCCCCGCCCGCTACCTGAACGTCACTGACGAGGCGGAGCTGGCCGACCACCTGATGGAGGGTATTGACCCCGCCTTCACCGACGCCGCCGGCGCGGGCGACATCATCGTCGGGGGCGCCAACTTCGGCTGCGGCTCATCGCGCGAGCACGCGCCGCTCGCCATTAAGGCCTTCGGCGTGCCCTGCGTGGTGGCCGAGTCCTTCGCCCGCATCTTCTTCCGCAACTGCATCAACATCGGGCTCAGGATCGCCGAGTGCCCCGCGGCGGCGCGCGATGCGCGCACGGGCGACGTGCTGGACGTGGACTTCGCCGAGGGGCGCATCGTCAACCAGACGCAGGGGCGCACCTACGCGTTCCCGCCGTTCTCGCCTAAGCTTCAGGCCATCATAGACGCCGGCGGCC
>LJUE01000200.1 GCA_001303885.1 Planctomycetes bacterium SM23_32
CGGCCGGCTCGTCGGCTGCGTCGCCGCGCTCCCATCGCCACTCCGTCAGCGGGAGCAGCCCCTGGGTCCAGTCCACGCCCTCGGCGAAGCGCTTCAGCGACGTGAAGTGGTGGTAGAGGTCCCGTTCGTGGACGTAGTTGTCCCAGAACCAGATCATGGCTGCTCCGGCGCTGCCGCTCATGGCCGAACCCCAGAGGCCGTTGTGCAGGTAGATGCCGTCAGGGTCCCGCTCGGCGGAGTCGGCGGCGGCCGCGTTCAGCCCGAACTCGCCGAACATGGCCGCTTTGCCATAGCGCTCCCTGTGCTCTTCAGTCCAGTGGGCGACGTTGGCGGCCCAGTCGGTCGCCGCGTAGTCGTGCGACTGCGCCAGCTCGATCTCGGGCAGCGTCCAGAGGTGCGGGTCGCCCGCGGGGTTCCCGCAACTGGTGGTGATGATGTGGTCATAGGGGTCCGCGTCGCGCAGGTACCGCGCCATCCGCGCGTGCCAGGCGGCCACCGCGGCCCCGTCGAAGTCCTCCACCAGGTTCACCTCGTTGAAGAACTCCCAGAACGCCAGGTTGCTGTAGCTCGCATAGCGCGCCACGAGGTAGCTCAGGCGCTCGCGGTAGAGGCGGGCCGCCTCCTCGCTGGTGAAGAAGTCCTCCGGCTGCTCGCACGGGCCGCCGTTGGCCGCGTTGTAGGGATTGCTCCGCCAGGCGCCCCGGCCCTGGAACGCCCCGTGGTAGTCCAGGCACAGCATCACGCCGATGCCGAGCTCGCGCGCTCTCCGCAGCACGTGGTCCAGCTCATAGGCGTGGTCCATGCGGTAGTCGCCGGGCGGGCCGCCCCACTCGACGCCGAAGCACCACGGGCACATCCAGAGCCGCACCACGTCGCCGCCGGCCGCCGCGAGCGCGGGCAGCCACTCCTCGTAATCGGCCGTGCGGCCCCGCCCGTACCAGCACATGTTCAGCCCCACCGGCAGCCAGGGCGTGCCGTCGGTGCGTTCCAGGTGGAAGGGGTCCCGGCGGCTGACGCGGGCGGGCGCCTTCAGCTCTGAAGGCAGGCACTCGAAGCCCCCCTCGGCCAGCGCGCTGCCGCCGCCCCGGATGGTGTAGGTGTGCCGGCCCGGCTCGGTTGGCATGAAGCGGATGGCGTAGTAGGGCTCGCCGGCGGCCACGGGCCTGTTGGCCGCCTCGGCGTCCGAGCGGTCGAAGTCCCAGGTCAGCTCCGTCCACTCGCGGGCGGGCACCTCGCCGTCGAGCGCGCCGCCGGCGCGGATGATGCGTCCGTCCGTGGTCCCGTACTCGGCCCGGATGTGGCCCCGGGCCGCGTCGGCTTCCAGGCGCACGGCGAAGGCCAGGCGGTCGTAGCCGCGCCAGTCCGCCCCGTCCAGCGCCAGGAAGGCGCCCGGCCACCGGGAGCCTTCCGCCAGCGTCACGTCCACCCGCAGCGAGCGCCGCCCCGAGGCGGCCGTCTCGTCCGTGACGGCCGTCGTGCCGGCCTGCGGGCCCCAGCCGCCGGCGTCCGCCTCGAAATCGCCCAGCATCCGGGACTCGCCCGTCTGCCTGCTCTGGAGCCGCACGTCGTCCAGGAAGAAGGTCAGCTCCTGCCCGAGTGCCCAGTCGCTCTCCGACACGTAGATCTTGAGCCCGCCCACCGAGGCGCGCTGCTGGCGCGGCTCCTCCGTCCCGAACCCGTAGTCCTGCGTGCGGAACGCGGGCAGCGTTACCGTCCTGCCCGAGGGGCTGACGAACGTCGCGCCGAGCCTCGCCGGCTCCGTGACCCACGCCCCTCCGGCCAGTTCTGCGGCCCGGACCGCCAGTTCGAACTGGCCGTACTGCGGCACCTGCTGCTCGGGCTCGCGCACCCACTCGACCTGGGCCGCCGCGCCCGTTGCCAGCACCAGGCAAAGCGTCATCATCGCGGCAAGCGCTCGCATCATCGGTCGCGCCCCCATCTCTGCTCCCGGGACCTGGTGAACGCGGAAGCGCCCATTGTGCCGCACGTGCCGCCGGGCCGCAAGGGCGCGGGGGACGCACGCGCACAGAGGTCGGTCGGCTTCCTTCGGGCCCTCAGGGGCCGATGAGCTTGAGCTTCGCAAACCAACTGCGGTAGCGGCCCGACGCTCATCGCCCGCGAGCAGACGGGGCAGCGGGCCTTCCTGATGGAGATCGGAGCCCTTTATTGCGACGTCATCGTCCAGCGCTGGGAGGAGTTCACGGGACAGAAGGCCAAGCGCGTGCAGGGGGCTCAGGTCTGACGGGCACTGCGACGAAAGAAGGCGGCTATCTCGGCCTTGCCGACCGTTCCTTCGGTGACGTTGCGCACCAGTGCCTCCAGGCCGGCTTCGTCGGCCTCGATCCGCACGTCATTCATGCGGAGGAAGACGATGGCAGCCACGGCACCCGTGCGCTTGTTGCCGTCCACGAACGGATGGTCGCGCACGATGTGGAAGAGATAGGCGGCGGCCATGGCGAACACGTCGTCGTGCAGGTAGCCGTCCTGGGTGCCCGCCCGCGGCGTGGCTACGGCGGAGGCCAGCAGATTGACGTCGCGGATTCCCGGGTCCCCGCCGTAGCGGTCGATCTGGTCCTGATGGACTTGGACAACTTCCCAGAGGTCCAGAAACAGAAGATCCATCGGCTACTCCGCCAGGTGCTCCAAGGTGCGGCCGAACCTCCTGTTCGTCTCTTCGAGGGCCTTCTCGAACTTGGCCTGCCGCTCCGGGTCCCGCTGCGGAGCGAGGACAAGGACGTCACCGTCAGTGCGGAGCTCGATCGGCGTGTCCGGCTGGATGCGGAGCAGGTCCAGGATGGGCTTGTCAATGATGAGAGCGTAGCTGTTCCCGTGCCTGGTGAGAGTCTTGACCATGACGAGCTCCTCCCGAGGTACACTTATCGGATACACATTGTATCACCAGCGGTTCGGCGTGTCAATACGGTCTGGCAAGGCCAGGAAGAAGATGCGGCCGAAGGGCAGGCCGCTGGAGGGCGACTTCGTCTCGGACGAGGCCTTCGCCGCGCTGCTGCGGGCGTGATTCGGCCAGACGGCGCGGGTGCTCGAGCCGGGGCGCGGCTTCTACATCCGGGGCGGGTACTCATACATCGGCAACATGCCACCGGCGCTCAAGGAGTGCGGCCTCTACTTCTCGCAGGGCATCGTCTGGGACAAGCAGCACCCGGTGCTGAGGCGAAAGGACTTCATGGGTGCGTTCGAGATCTGCTTCCACGGCTGGCGAGAAGGAGCTGGCCACAGGTACTTCGGTCCCAACAACGCGACCGACCTCTGGCACGTCAAGAAGGTCAACCCCGCGGTGATGGTGCACCTGACGGAGAAGCCGGTCGAGCTGGCGGTGCGGGCGATCCAGTATTCGAGCCGCCCGGGCGAGGACGTGCTGGACCTGTTCGGCGGGAGCGGCTCAACGCCTATCGCCTGCGAGCAGGCCGGTCGCCGGGCATTCCTGATGGAGGTGGACGCGCTCTACTGCGACGTGATCGTGCAGAGGTGGGAGCAATTCACGGGCACTGTCGCCGAGAGGCAAGGAGCATGATCCTCGTGTGTGCCTCAGGCACCTCGGGACTTGGCGCAGCGGTGGCACATCCAGAGAGTGCCGTTCGGCAAGCGGAACACTCCCGAACCCGACACGGGCACGGACTTGCCAGGCCCCACGAGATTAACCAGCCTCGCGTCACCGTC
The DNA here is from genome assembly GCA_001303885.1 of Planctomycetes bacterium SM23_32. Taxonomy (GTDB): domain Bacteria; phylum Planctomycetota; class Brocadiia; order SM23-32; family SM23-32; genus SM23-32. Next base: position 3,679 of record LJUE01000200.1, read on the forward strand.
GAGGCACGTTGGGCAGAACGGACCCTTTCCGTACCCCTCGATGGCGTCTTCTGCCCAGTAGACGTGGCCATCAAAGGCGACCTTGGCTCGGATGTCCGCCTGCCGTCTCATCTCCTCGATGGACTCGCGGAGTTCTGCGTTCTCAGCGCGCAGCTCGGCCATGTCCGCCTTGAGCTCCGCGGCCTTGAGCCGCAGGTCTGCGATGACCTCATTGAGCTCAGCATCGCGGAGTTTCTGCGCAACTTGGTATGCCTTCTCGGCAGCAGACATAAGGTCACTGATGCCCATCGACCATCCTCCTGCACCAAGGAGCTGGTTCGCATGCCGCGAGCCCCCGGGAGTCTGTTGCGGGGCCCATCACACGCTATCGCAACAGAGGACCTCGCGCAAGCGGCCTGTGCCGGATCTGTGCGCGAGCCGTGTGAGTCACCAGAGAGAACCCCGGCCGGTGCGGCCGGGGCGAAAGAGGTAGGTTGATGGCGCTGTCAGCCAGCCAGCTCGAACTTCGCGCGCGCCACCTTGCGGAAGTTCACGCGCCGTGCCGCGCGGGCGTCGTCGCCCTTCCTCTGAATCTCGCGTAGGATGGCCGAGTAGACCGTTGCCGCGGGCGTCTTGCCGTCCGAGCGCCAGTAGCCCTTCTCGAAGGCGCGCTCCAGGATGGCCTTGCACGACAGCCGATCGCCGGCCGGTGCGGCGCGCGAGGGCGTTGAGCCGCCCCGTCAAGTTACGGGCCGGCGACGGTCCAGGTCACGCGGCCGGCGGCGGGGTCGTCGCGCAACTTCCAGCCGTCGCCTTCCTTCGTTAGATGCAGCTCGTGCAGCGTGCCCTCATCGGGCAGGCAGACGAGGCCCGTGGCCTCGCGCCCGTGGACGGCGAAGACGCGCAGCGTGAGCCGGCCCCAGTCGAGGTCGTCGGTGCTCCGGACGACCTCCGCCATCGGCAGGGCCGCCCCGTCGCGCACGAGCACGACGACGGGGACCTCGCCCGCCGCCACCTCGTGCCAGCGGCCGCCCTCGTGCGTGGCGCCGGACGCGAAGTCGTGCCACGTGCCGGGCGGCAGGTAGACGCGGCGGGCCCGCGCCCCGTCCTCCAGCAGCGGGGCCACTAACAGGTCGCGGCCGAAGAGGTACTCGTCCTCCACCTGCCAGGAGGTGGGATCGTTGGGATACTCGACGAAGAGCCCCCGCACCATGGGCAGGCCCCGCTCGGCGCAGTCCGCCGCCTGGGCGTAGACGTAGGGCATAAGGCGGTACTTCAGCTCTACGGTGCGGCGGAACACGTCGGTGAACTCCTTGCCGAACTCCCAGGGCTCGCGCGGCGGCTGGCCGTGGCAGCGCGTGTGGGAAGTGAAGACGCCGAAGCCGAGCCAGCGGGCGTAGAGGTCGGGCTCGGGCACGTCGGTGAAGCCGCCCACGTCGTGGCTCCAGAAGCTGAAGCCGCAGAGGCCGAACGATATGCCGGCGCGTATCTCGGCCGCCATGCCGCC
>LJUE01000201.1 GCA_001303885.1 Planctomycetes bacterium SM23_32
GATCAACTTCTACATCTACGACAGCTATTCTCGCGAGAAGGGGTTCAAGGACGGTACGTCGCATGGCAAGCGAAACTCGAACCGCCCATACGTCTTGATTGACTGGACTCGGCTCAACAATCAACACCAGAACCCGGAGCCCCATGAAATGGGGCATGCGTTCGGCCTCGAACACGTCGGCGTCCCTGGCGCGACCATAGATACGCCCACGAACATAATGTGCAGTATTGCCGAGGAGTTCGGCAGTGGCGGGAGACGCGATCTGGGCTTCACTGAGGCACAAAGCGCACTAATACTGTATCATGCCAGACGTACCTGGCAGCGACTCGGTCTGACTAACTCGACAGAACCGGTCGCTGGACCGGAGCGGCCCCCGGCCCTCCTTCCGCCGCCAGGCGAGGTGATCGAGGGAAAGGCTCCGTTTCGCTTCGCCTTCGTGGGAGACAGCAGGGGCAATCAGTCGGTCTTTGGGGAGGTGCTGGCCGGCATCAAGCAGGACGGCGTTGCCCTGATCATCCGCGGCGGTGACATAGTCAAACGGTGCACCAAGCGGCAGTTCGAGTGGATCCTCCAGGAGCTGATGGAGCAGTACATGGAGGTTCCAGTCTGCATTGCACCAGGAGATGCTGTCGAATGCGTCCTTGGTGATCTTGCCTTCGTCCCGCAGCCCGCGTAGCAGCTCGGAGTGCCTCTGATTGCTGGCAAGGCTGCATATGTCCGTGCCGAGGAGGAGCTGCTGCTGGAACTCGCAGAGGAATGCGGCACCGAAGTGCGGATCCCGGGTCAATCCGTTGTAGCCGCTCTCGGTCGAGATGTCGGCATAGAGGCTCGGGTAGGTGTGCATGAGCCGGGGCCTTGCATCCCTTTGGGACTCCCCCTTCGGGCTCGCGACGCGTTTGCCTCGTTCTGCTTGCAAGCCGCGTTCATGGTAAGGTCGAGGGAGGAGTGGCGCAGCCTACTCCGCCGAAGTGGCCTTCGGCTACGAAGGCTGGATGGCGGTCCGGGGCGGGACACCGTTCTTGCTCAGGCCTTCGCCCGCCGAAGCGGGCTGTGGCGCCGGAACGGTCGCCCCGTACTCGTACGCGCCGACGTCAGGTTGTGCGTCACGCAGCATCCCGAGTAGATCGTCCGCCGGGGCGTTTGCAGCACGGCCTGCCCCGATCGCCGGGCTTCCGGCTGCCAGGCGGAAGTCCGCATCCGGTCCTCCGCCCGGCGCCACGAACTGCGGATCAGGCCCCAGCGTGTTGCTGGCAAGAATGGCGGCCTTGTCGGCGTCGCTGGCCAGCTTGATCGACTGCGAGGCCGGCGCCGCGCTGTCAAAGAGGAGGTTGCCGACCCACTCGACATCCTGATTGTGGTAACGGCCAACGTCGCCGTCCAGCAAGGCTGTGTTGTGCGGGTTGACGCCAGAATCCGTCACCGCGATGTTGTTGTGCCACTTCACATCGCTGCTATCCACACAGCTCAGCTCGCCGCGCCACGTCGCATCGCTGGTGAGGTCCCAGTTGTTGTGGTAGACGGTGTTGTTCCGCACTACGACGTGCGCGCTCCTGAACACGTGGATGCCGCGCGCTCCGTTGTCATACGAGACGTTGTTCTCCACGAGCGTGCTGTTCGGGTAATCGCCATCCGTACCACCCGAGTACGCATGCCGGAAACTGTCGATGATGATGCCATTGCCGTCCGTGCCGCCCGGCGGATTGCTGTTGCGGTAGAGGATGTTCCCGCGGATGACGATGTGGAAGCCCGGCTCGCGGTCTTCGGCGATGGGGACGCATATGGAGATGCCGCTGGAGCACCACGGGGCGACGGCCGCGCAGTGGTCAACCACGTTGTTCTCGACGAGTCGGTAGTCTCCCTGGTTCAGCTGAACGCCGCCGGCGCCGCAGTCGTGAATGTGGCAGTTCCTGACTGTCGTATGGTGGTTCAGGACGTGGTCCATCCGCGCCTCGTGGGCGTGGACCCCGTTATGGCCCGCCGTGATGTCGAACCCGTCAATGGTAATGTAGTTGGCGCCTTCCCGGAGCCGCACCGCGTCTCTGTCTGGACCGCCCGCGATCTTCGCTCCATGCAGATTCTCTGACCGCAACGTCAGATTCGGCTTGGCGATCGTGACCGCCTCGTTGTAGGTCCCGTCCGCGACGACGATCATGTCGCCGGGCGATGCGGCGTCCACTGCCGCCTGGATGGTCGGATAGTCGCCGCCTTGCGGCGCGACCCGCAGCACCCGTGTTGCCGCGCCGGCCCCAGCTTGGGCCTGCGCCGGACGGATGCCCTGCAACGGACCAGCCGCAACGGCCGCCAAGGCAGCCAGCCCCAGCGGCAAGAGCAAGACCGGTCGAGCCATCATTGTCCGTCTCCCTCTGTGTGTGGCAGCACAGCCGCGCCGCTTGGGCCGGAGCTTCCGTCCCTGGCCAGCGCCACCATCCTATCCCGCGCCGACAAAAGGGGCAAGACTCTCTGGCCGTTCGCGCAGACCTGTGGCCGCAGGCACGATGGGGAGGCGAGGTACGACGACGGCGAACTGGTGATCACGTTCGTTGACGGCCCATAGGATGTGCATCCTGGTCAAGGCAGACGGTAGAGAGCGGCCGACACGGTCGGTCGCGTGTGCTACGACGGCTCCACTGCACGCTCTGCCGCACGCAGCGCCTCCGACCCCGGCAACACGTCCACCGGGCCCGCCACGTCCAGCAAAGACGGGCCAGTCTAGACGTTCATGGTCAGCGCCAGGGAGGAGTGGCGCAGGGCGGCCTGGGCGGTGCGGGGCGGCGACGCCGTTCTTGCTCAGGCCTTATCTTCCTTCGCGATGTCCGCCGCCGCCAGGTCCAGATTGGAGCTCTTGATCAGGTGGGAGGGCACGGCGCAGACGGTCTTCCTCTTCGAGCAGAACCGGCGGAGAGATCGCCCCGGTCGCCGCCTTCTTTCAGTCCGGGACGCCGGCCCCACAGCGGGACCGGCGCCCCAGACCAGTTGCCTGGTCAACCGGCGGAGAGCCGTATGGCCCCCCACATGTCGGGTCGGCGCCAGGTGTCTGAACCCTCCTCAGCACAGAAGGACGCTGCCGGCGCTATGCTGCCGTTGCGGAGCAGGAGGCACAGCCCGATCTCGGAGCCGGGCACCATGCTTTGCGCGGCCAGCAGCGACGCGGGCACGTAGAACTCGATGGCGTACCCGTCATCGGTCTCGGCCCAGTGGCAGTCGACGCCGTAGCCCTCATCCATGCCGGCGTCTCTGAGACCGGCGCCGCCGTGGACCTCTACGATGGTACTAGCCGCCCCGGGTCCGGTCTGCGGGGTGGGCCAGAGCAGGAGACCGCGGCTGTGCGGCGAATGCCCGCGCCGTCGCGCGTTGTCGACCTCGATGAAGACCTGCAGGCCGTCGTTCGTCCAGGGCTGGCCGTCATTGACTTCGATCGCCGGATCGAAGCTGGTCACGAGCCCGTAGAGGCCGTCATCGCGCCAGACCACGCGGGCCTGGCCGATTGCATCCGTCCCTTCCGTCCATGGGAGGGGCTCAACGCCCGCCCAGTCGTCGGCCTGCCCATCCACACGGATGGGGGTGATGCTCTTTGCCACCTCCACGGCCTCAACGGGGGCCACCGGCGCTTCGTACCGGCCCAAGGCCGTCAGGATGGGCAAGGCATCCGCGAGGGAGGGAACGGCGACCGCACCCGCGCGGATGGCAACACGGGCGGGGAACTCAGACGAGGTCACCTGCAGGCGCGTCGCCTGCAGAAGCTGTTGGAGGTCACCAAGCAACTGCGTCAGCTCCTCGTCGTCCGGCTTCGTGGCCTCGGTCAGGGCCGTGGCAGCGGCGACAAGGTCGCCTGCACTCGCCAGGACCACGGTGCTGACCTCGGGCTCGAGGCCGTTCAGCGGCTCGTGCAGGGGCCCAGCCGTGAGGGCGGAGTGGCCCGAGCGGCCCGCTTCGAGCGAGGCCCGGACCACGTCGGGGCTCAGCGATGCCACGACGAAGCCGTCGCCATGCCCCAGGTAGATGCCCTGGACGGGGCTCTCGGTCGGCAGCACGATCTCGACCATCCCATCCTCAGTGTCCATCGTGTAGATCGGCGCACCGGCCTCCACCATGGCCAGGTCCGCGAACGCCCTGACCGACTCCAGCAGATCTGCCGCATTGCCACCGGGCTGGGCAGTCACGACCACGCCCAAGCTCCCGCTGATGGCGGCAGCGATGTCGCCGAACGCAGCGACGTGCGGATCCGGCGGCAGGGCGAACACGGCCACCTTCTCAGCCCCGGCGAGGGGGTTGGTGGCGGCGCCGAACGGGAGTTGTACGGTCAGGCTGGCCGTCTGGACATCGGTCACGCCGCCCGCGATCAAGGCGATGGCTGCGGGCGGAATGCCTCGGAGCACGTCTCTGCCCAGCGGCCCGGTCAGTGCAAACCCGTTCATCTGCGACGGGTGCTCAGGATCGAGATTGGCAACCGCCTCCACGAACGGGTTCTGGGGGTCGAAGACGGCCCGGCACGTGATATCCTGCACGCCGGCGGCCCGCAGGCCAGCCACGAAAGCCTTGAGTCCCTCGCCCCCCGGCCCACTCGCCTGCTGAAGGGTCTGCAGGAGCCTGCCCGTGTCCATCCAGAAGGCCAGGGCGCTCGTCGACCGCAGCTCGCGATCGAATCGGGCGAATGCGGCGTTCGCGGTGGCCAGGCTAGGGCTGCCCCCTGCGCTCTGGTGCTGCTGGACGCACCATTCGAGCTGCTCGTAGGGCCGGGCGTAGACGACCATCCTGTCGTCATAGGCGATGCCGCCGCCGGCGGGGTCGTTGACCCTGATCACGTCCATGCCCTCGATGCGTCCCGCTGGAACGCCGGCCATCATGATGCCCATCGTCACCGCCGGGCGCAGGCCGTTGCCGGGGCCGAGGTCGAGTACGGACACGACGTTCGGCTCGGGGCCTCTGTCTGTCTGCGCCAGGCCTTGGAACCCGATGGCCCAGCCGCGTACCTTGGTGACCTGGTCCAGCATCGCTGGGTTCAGGACCGCGCCCAGGATCTGCTGCGGCCCCGGTCCGCCGCCGGTATTGGGCTGAACCGCAACGAGCGGATCGGCGAAGGGAGTGCCCTCCAGCATGCCGATCGCCGTGTCCACCTGCCGGCCCAGGCTGCCGGACTCCAGGTACGCAATGGTGTCGGGCGGCATGAGCGTTGCCAGGTCGATCGAGTCCTGCTTCAGCGTGGTCTGTGTCGGCGCAGGGGTCTGCGCACCGGCCGCGCCCACAGAGAGCACCGTCACGGCCAGGATAGCTGCGACAGCCGTCAGTCGCGTCTTCATGGCTCCGCCCTCCTGGTGAGAGTAAGTTGTGCACTGCGTCACACTGGAATGGAGTGTACCTGACCCATGTCACCGGCGTGTCACGGAACGGTGACGGTTTCGTAACGTCTGGGATCCGTTGCCTGCCTCCTGATCCTGACGGCAGGTTCGGGGGGAGAGCCGCTTGGGGAGGGTCGGCTGATCGGTCCGCTTTAAGAGCTGCGACCGCTGCCTGAGGGCTATCAGGCGATGCCGCGCACGTGGTCGTCGTCCGCCAGCGCAGCACCGAGCCCCAACCCCGGCAGCGCCTCCACCGCCACGTCCAGAACCGTCGGGTCGGTGCAGACGTTCATCGTGAGGTCTAGGGACGAGTGGTGCAGGGCGGCCTGGGCGGTCCGGAGCGCGACGCCGTTCTTGCTCAGGCCTTCGCCCGCCGAAGCCTCGTGCGGAGGCGGGCCTCCGTGACCCCGCCCGCTGTGCCATCGTGTGTGTGGATGAAACGCTGGATGAAGTGGCCGGCCTTCCGCGCTGCCAACGGAGGTGTGCTCAGGTGAGCGGCCCCCGAGAACGGGCCCAGTTGCGGCGCTGGAATCCGGGTCTGCATTTGCCCGGCACGCAGCGGCCGCGTATGCTCCCGGTGCTGACATGCGCGCGGATCACTCCGCCGCGGTTGTGGTGGGCGCCACGCCTCATCCTGCGCTTAGGCCTGTGCTGCCGGTGGCTCCGGTTCCCACGGGTTGCGGATGGAAAGCCGGATGAGGGACACGCGGTTGCCCAGACTGCACGATCTGATGGCACACATGACGCAGCACGTCGTCCACGGTACGGCCCGGGGTCCGGAGGGCGTGACTTGGGGATGACCGGAACATCTTCGCCGAGCGTAGCACCTGTGGGATGCGGGAGAGGCTTGATGGCCGCCGCGCCGGACTTCGTGCTGGCCGCGGCCTTCCTGCTTACCTGGGTGGCCCCGACCACCTTGGGGCAGCAGGCAGTCCGGCGCCTCATGAACGTTATAGAGCTGGAGTTCATCGTTGTGCACGCGACGGGTGCGCTCGGCGCCATAGCCGTTTCCGGGATGACCCGCTCGATGAAGGTGACGATGTTCTCCGGGCTTGCCGTGGTGTACTTCTTCTTCGTCGGCGCGATCTCCAAGATGTCAGGGTCGGTGTGGCCGCTGGTGTCGTTCTATGGCCTGATGTTTGCCAAGCTTCCCGCGGTCGTGTTCGGCATGCGGCAGGCGGAAGGCAAGAAAGGCGCCCTGCTGTGGTGGCCGGTGATGGCGGTGGCGTACGTGATGGGAGCCTTCGTGACGGCGTTTCTGCCGTTGCCCAGGCTCGGCATCACCGCACAGGTGATCGCCGCACAGGGCTTCGTTAACGAGGGGGGCATCTGGGTGGATGAGCCCCAGCGCGTCATGGCCTTTGGGTTCCTTTACTTCGTGGTCCTGGGGTTCTATGCGCTGACCAGCAGTCTCCAAGAGGCGACGGCGGCAGCCGACGGCGCCGAGGAGGCGCCATAGCATGCTGCCTGCACATGTTCTGCTCAGGACTCCGGACCCGCTTGCGGCCGATCGGGAGACCCTGGATCGCGCCCGTCCGAACGTGGGGAAGCGAGCGAAAGCAGTGACTGGCGGAGGGACGCGCGTCGCGCCGCACGATGGAGGAGGGCAACGTGAGCGCATGGCGCCGGGAGGGGAAGAGCATGCTGCCGTCTGCCTGTCCCGGCGGAGCGAACGCGGCTGAGGTCGCTGACGGCGCGGCCCGGGAGTTGGCGTTCGCTGGCAAGGGCAACGTGTTCTGCCGGGCGGGGCTCGGCGCCGGGATCGGGGGATGGTCCAGACGGCTCATCGGGAACGCCGGCGTAGCCGGCTGATGCTGCCGCCTCGGAAGCGCGTTACCTGACCGCGACCTCGTACCAGAACGTGCGGTAGGGCGGCCCAATGAGCAGGACCGCGCGGCCCGCGTCGTCGGCGCCCACAGGCACCTCCTCACCACGCTGCCCTCGTTCGTCCAGGGCCCATGCGTGTACGTCCTCCGCGGGCAGAGGCAGGACGATGCGAGCGGCGACGACTTCCACGAGGGTGGGGGGCTCGCCCCAGTTGCGGCGCAAGGTCACCCGCTCGTCGCCCAGTTCTTCCCAGCCCCAGCTCGCGTTCTGGAAGAACCCCGCCGCTGTGACGAGGACCCGGCAGCCGCCCGGCGCGGCCAGGTCGCCCTCCATCACGGTCACTGTGACGGCGCTGAAACCTGCCTGCCTGGTGTTCCCGGGCTCGATGGCCACGCCCCCGAGGTCGAACCGGCGGCCGGCCCCGAAGCCGATCACTGCTTTGCTCCGCGGCGTGTCTACAGTCACGATGCCGCGTCCCCCGGCGCTGACATCCCACAGCAGTTCGCCCGTGTCCGAGGCTATCCGGTCGCCTGGCGACGGCACCTCGGCCGGTCGCACGGCGTCCCCTGGCACGTCCTGCCCCTCGGTGGCGATCGCGACACGGTGGACCAGCGCGGTCTGTTCCCCCACGCCGACGCTCCCCGCGTGCGGAAGATGGCCATGGCGGGGATGAGGCCCGCCATCCGGACCGGGCTCTGGTCGAAGTCGAACCAGTTCCAGATGCGGCGGACGTCCCAGTTCGCCCGGTGGGAGTAGCGGGACAGCGAGAGGTAGTCCCAGTCCTGAAGCGCGGCGTAGGCTGCGTAGAGCAGGTTCGCCTCGGCACCGTGCGTGTTGGGGGCGGCATGCCCGTACTCCGTCACGCAGTGGGGCTTGCCGAGGATGCGGCGGAGCGCGATGCCGGCCAGGTTGGCGCCCGCCTCGTTCAGCATGGAAACGTTCTCCACGTACCAATCGTCGGCGTCCCACGGGCGGTGGGGAAACACGGGATGGGTCCAGTACGTGTGCGTGTCGGCGGCGTCCATGCCGGCCATCAGGTTGGGGGTGCTGCAGCCGATGGCCGTCCCGATGACGAGCGCCCTGACTTCCAGCTCGTCCCTGAAGTAGCGGCGCATCGCCCGCCAATAAGCGTCCTCCGTCTCCCAGAGGAAACGCATCCAGTCGCGCTGGGCCTCGAGTGTCCGTTCGCCGGTCTTTGCAGGAAGGAAGATGGGGACCGAGGCGTCCTCGATCGCTTCGCCCTCGCGCAGGCCTGCTACGCCGCCCTCGCGCATGGACAGGCCCGCCAGGTAGAACGAGCCGGAGGGCCGGTACTCGTCGAAGATGAGCCGGGCGTTGTCGTCGGCGGCCCCGGTCGTGAAAACGAACCGGAACTGCTGCCACTCGTCGGTCAGCTCCGCGCGGGCCGGGAACGCAAGGCGCTGCCACGGCGGGTGTGCCTCCTCGATGCCCACGCGCATGCGGACCGGCTCGTCGGCCTTCGCCCAGAAGGACACCGTGTACGAGCGGTCCTGGCCGACGGGGAGGCCGGCCTGCTGGAGCCGGACGGGCCATCCGCTCTGGGAGGGCCTGGTCACGGTGATCCGCATGGACGTCGCGCCCTCCAGAGGTGCGGGCAGGTCGCCCGTGTTCTCGCCGGTTGCCTGGGCGCCGTGCGGCTGCTCGAGATACCATCCTTCCAGCCCGTGCGGGAAGCCGGCGTTCGTCAGCATCCTGCGGCCGAGCGGTTCAGCCGTCCTGCCCCACGCGTCGGCGAGGCGTTCGGTCGTGCCGTACCGGTCCGCGAGCCA
>LJUE01000202.1 GCA_001303885.1 Planctomycetes bacterium SM23_32
CGTCCTCCTCGAAGTGGACGGGCGCCACTTCGACGGGCAGCTTCTCGAAGACCGAGCGGACCAGGCCGCCGCCCGCGCCGCAGCCGCCGTCCACCAGCACCTTCAAGGGGCTGACCCCGCCCGCGAAAGCCTCGATATGGGCAACGTAGTCGCGCACCGGGTCCAGGGCGCTCATCTGGCCGGGCAGCCGGCTGCGCCCGGTGCGCAGGCGCCGGGCGATCATGCCCACCTTCTCCAGGCCGCTGCCTCCGGCCAGGGGCGAACCGTCGGCCCGCCACAGGCGCACGCCGCTGACGTTGTCGGCGTAGGTGCCGCCGCCGACGAAGGCGGCCCCCGCCCCGCCGTCCCTGCTCAGCACGAAGCCGAGCAGCTCGGGCGGCGCCAGGCCGAGGTTCAGGGCGTCCACGCCTCCGCTGTTGATGCCTTCGCTCAGGATTCGGGTGAAGCCGCGCGAGTTCTTGCGTGCGTCGCAGCCGACCACGAGCCGCGAGCCGGACGGGCTCTCGGCCCGCAGGAACTGCGCCGAGGCGAGCCCCACCTTGCGGATGACGTATTCGTTGATCTCATCCGGCACGCGCCCCAGCACCCCGCCGGTGCGGAACACCGAGGAGCTGACCTTCGGGTCCTCGGCCGTTGACTCCAGCACGCGGGCGCTGCGGTGGGGGCAGAGCAGGCACTTGGGGTACTGGTTGCGCTGGCGGGTGCGGCAGATGGCCCGCGAGATGGCGGAGCGCTCCCCCGGACACGTCCTTTCGCCCGCGACGCTCTGGGCGCTCATGAACCCACTCGAGAGAGGCAACACGGCAGGTGGCAAGGCGGGCCCACGCCTCCCCTCTCAGCATACGCCAACGCGCCCAACGGGTCAAACATCCGCGTGGCCCAGGCCCCTCCGACGGCACGAAAGGCGACGTGCGTGTTGACTTTGGGGTCGGCTGCACGCAAGACTCTTGGCATCTCGGCGGCACGCCTTTTGCGCCTGCAGCCCGCACACGACGGGCAGCACATCAACGCTTCCTGCCGGAGCGCTCGCAAGCAACTGCCCTGTAGGGCCTTACGTGAACAGGTGACCCACATGAGCAACAGGAAATCCACCAAGGCTCCTGTCCGGGCTGCCAGGAAGAAGCCGAAGAAGGACGCTGACCTGCTCCAGGTTGAGCCGCTTGGACCGTATGGCGAGGCCCTCGACGCCATCGGCCAGCCCGTCCACGTAGTGGACAGGGACCTGCGCATCCTCTTCTTCAACGAGGCGTTCAGGCGGTGGAACCAGAGCCTGGGGCTGGGGGAGGACCCCACCGGCGAGCGCCTCGCGGATGCCTTCCCCTTCCTGTCCGACGGCGTCTTCGACGAGTATCGGCAGGTCTTCGAGAACGGGGAGGTGCTGGTCACCCAGGAGCGGGTGCACTTGGCCGGCCGCGAGATCGCGACAGAGACGCGCAAGATACCGCTGCGCAGCGACGACGGCGTGGAGCGGGTCCTCACCATCATCTCCGACATCACCGCGCACAGGCAGAGGGAAGAGGACCTCCGGCGCAGCGAAGAGCGTTTCCGGGTCTTCATGGAGACGGTGAACGACGGCATCAACATCTGCCACTACGATCCCGAAACGGGCAAGCGCCGGCTGCTGTTCTGCAACGAGCGCTACGTCGAGATGAGCGGCCACACCCGCGAAGAGCTCTTCGCTGCGGACGACGTGAACGAGCTTACGGTGTCCCACTGGTCCACCGAGGAGAGGGACAGACAGGTGGAGCGCATGGAGAAGGGGCTTCCCTTCTCGGGGCTCTGTTCCTGGAAGCGGCCGGACGGCAAGGAGAACTACTACCACTGGTCGGCCGTGCTGGTGAAGGTGGGCGAGAAGCAGCAGCTCTTCGGCGTGGACCGCGACGTCACCGAACAGCGCAAGGCCGAGAAAGCCCTGCGCGAGAGCGAGGAGCGCTTCCGCCTGCTGGTGGACGGCGCCTTCGACGGCATCAACATCTGCGAGTTCGACCCGCAGGAGGGCAAGCGACGGCTGCTGTTCTGCAACGACCGGTTCGTCGAGATGTCGGGCTACACGCGGGAGGAGCTGCTCGCCTGCGAGAACCTGAATGACCTGGCCCCTGCGCGCATGACGCCCGAGGAACTTGAGGAGCAGGACCGCTGCATCGCCAACGGCGAGCACTTCACGGGACGGGCGTCCTGGCTCCGCCCCGACGGCAAGGAGAACGTTTACGAGTACTCGGCCGTGCCCGTCAAGGTGGGCGAGACGTATCACTTCCTGGGCTTCGACCGCGACGTGACCGAGCAGGTGAAGCAACAGCAGGCCCTGCGCGCCAGCGAGGAGCGGTTCCGCCTGCTGGTGGACACCGCCTTCGACGGCATCAACATCGTCGAGGTAGACCCCCAGACGCGCAAGCGCCGGCTCATCTTCTGCAATGACCGCTACGTGGAGATGTCGGGCCGCACCCGCCAGGAGCTGGAGAGCGCCGACGACATCCGTCCCTTCAGCCGGCCGCACATCAGCGAGGCGGCGGTCAAGGACAACTGGCAGCACATCGTCAACGCGGAGCCCTTCCGGGGCTTCTCCTCCTGGGTGCGCCCCGACGGCAGGGAGAACGTCTTCGAGTTCTCGGCCGTTTCGGTGAAGGTCGGCGACAAGTACCACGTCATGGGCGTGGACCGCGACATCACCGAGCAGAAGCAGGCCGAGGAGGCCCTGCGCGAGAGCGAGGAGCGGTTCCGCCTGCTGGTGGAGACGGCCTTCGACGGCATCAACATCTGCCAGTACGACCGCGAGACGGGCAAGACCAAGCTGGTCTTCTGCAACGACCGTTACGTGGAGATGTCCGGCTACTCGCGGGAGGAGCTCTTCGCCGCCGACGACCTGGCCGACCTGCGCCAGGGCGGCTCGATGACCGAGGAGGAGACCGAGGAGTTCGAGCGGCGCATGCAGCAGGGCCTGCCGACCAGGGGCGCCGCTTCGTGGGTGCGGCCCGACGGCAAAGAGAACCTCTACGAGTGGTCCTCGGTCCGCGTCAAGGTCGGCGACAAGCACTACGAGTTCGGGGTGGACCGGGACATCACCGAACGGGTGAAGGCCGAACAGGCGCTCGCCCGCGAGCGGGAGCTGTTCCAGACGCTGCTGGACAACATACCCGACTCGATCTACTTCAAGGACCGCCAGCGCCGCTTCGTGCGCACCAGCAAGGCCAAGGCCCTCCACCACGGCCTGTCCACCGAAGAGATGGTGGGCAAGACTGACTCGGAGTTCTATCCCGAGGACGAAGCCGTCCGCATGGCCGACGACGACGAGAGGGTGATGGCCACCGGCGAGCCCATCATCACCAAGGAGGAGCAGGTCACTCGCTCGGACGGCCAGGTGCGCTGGGTCAGCGCCACCAAGGTGCCCCGCTACGGCGAGGACGGCAGCATCATCGGCATCGTGGGCATCTCGCGGGACATCACGGAGCTGAAGCAGGCCCAGCAGGAGCTGCAGCGCCACGCCCAGGAGCTGGAGGTCGCCCGCCGCGAAGCCGAGTCCGCCAACAAGGCGAAGAGCGACTTCCTGGCCAATATGAGCCACGAGATACGCACGCCCATGAACGGCATCCTGGGCATGACGGAGCTGGCCCTGAACACCACGCTCACCGACGAGCAGGCCGAGTACCTCCAGGCCGTCAAGCAGTCCGGCCATACCCTGATGGCGCTGCTGAACGACCTGCTGGACTTCTCCAAGATGGAGGCCGGCAAGCTCGAGCTGGAGGAGCGGCCCTTCGACCTGCAAGCCACCGTCTCGGCCCTCGTCGAGCCGCTCGCGCTCCAGGCGGACGAGAAGGGGCTTGAGCTGGTCGTGGACATCGCGCCGGACACGCCGACGCGCCTGGTGGGCGATGCTCACCGGCTGGGCCAGGTGCTCATCAACCTCATCGGCAACGCCATCAAGTTCACCCCCGAAGGCGAGATCCTGGTGCAGGTCAAGCCCGTGCCCGCCCGCCAGAGCCGGGAGGAGACGGTGCTCTACTTCAGCGTCTCCGACACGGGCATCGGCGTGCCCGAGCAGATGCAGGAGGCCATCTTCGAGGGTTTCCAGCAGGCCGACACCTCCACGACGCGCCGTTACGGGGGCACGGGGCTGGGGCTGACGATCTCGCGCGACCTGGTGGCCATGATGGGCGGCAGCCTGCGCGTGCAGAGCCCCTCGCGCGCCATCGAGAGCGCGCAGGGCGGCCCGGGCAGCACCTTCCACTTCACCGCCCACCTCAGGCGCGACCTGACCGAGATGGGGGAGCTGCCCACGCCGACGGACGTCGCCGGCACCCGGGTCCTCATCATTGACGACAACGCCACCAACCGGCGCATACTGGAGCGCATGCTCGTCTCGTGGGGACTGGTGCCGAGCGAGGCCGAAGGCGGGCAGGAGGCCGTCGGAATGGTCAAGAGGGCCCGACGCGAAGGAAAGCCGTTCGACGTGCTGCTGCTCGACTTCCTGATGCCCGGCAAGGACGGCTTCCAGGTCGCCAGGGAGCTGCGCGAGCAGGGCGAGCTGTCCGGCACCGTGGTGATGATGCTCACCAGCAGCGAACAGCGAGGCCACCGGGCCCGATGCCGCGAGCTCGGCATCTCCCACTACCTGGTCAAGCCCGTTGCGCCGTCCGAGCTGCTCGACCACATACTGCACATCCTCAGCCCGGGCGCTCCCCCGACGGTCCGCAGGGATCGTGCCAGGTCGGACGAGGCGCAGCTCGGCCTATCGGTGCTGCTGGCCGAAGACAACGAGATCAACAGCAAGGTCGCCCAGAACCTGCTGGAGCGTGCAGGCTGCCGCGTGAAGGCCGTCGCCGACGGCCAGCAAGCACTCCAGGCCGTCCAGTCCGGCGACTTCGACGCCGTGCTGATGGACGTGCAACTGCCCGTGGTGGACGGCCTTGAAGTCACCCGCCGCATTCGCGAACTCGAACAGGAAGCCGGCACCCGCGTGCCCATCATCGCCATGACGGCCCACGCAATGAAGGGCGACCGGCAGAAGTGCCTGGAGGCGGGCATGGACGACTACGTGCCCAAGCCCATAGACGCGAAGGTGCTCTACGAGGTGCTGCTGCGCACGGCCGGCCTGCGGAGCGGTT
>LJUE01000013.1 GCA_001303885.1 Planctomycetes bacterium SM23_32
CAGGCACGCCCGCGCCGCCGGCATCCGGGCCGAGGTGCACCCGCACACGCTGCGCCACAGCTTCGCCACGCACCTGCTGAGCGGCGGGGCCGACCTGCGGAGCGTCCAGATGATGCTCGGCCACGCCGACATCTCCACCACCGAGATCTACACCCACGTGGACGGCAGCCGCCTGAGGGCGGTGCACGAGAAGTACCACCCGCGCGGCTGAGGCGGCGGCGATGGGCGAGGAGCAGGCCTGAAAGGCAAGGCCTGCCCGCCGGCCTTCTGGCGGGACGAGCACGCTTGCCCTCCGAAACCCCGCCCAAGGGCGCCACGGCGGAGGGAGCAGGACCACGAGGAGGAGAGGGGGCCTACATCCGCAGGAAGTTGCCCAGCAGTTGGGGGCCGACCTCGGTCAGGAAGCTCTCCGGATGGAACTGCACGCCCTCCAGCGGATGCTCCCTGTGCCGGATGCCCATGATCTCGTCCGGCTCGGCGCGCGCCGTCACCTCGAACTCAGCCGGCAGAGTCTCCTCGACGATGGCCAGCGAGTGGTAGCGCGTCGCCTCGAACGGATTGGGCAGCCCTTCGTAGATGGTCTTCCCGTCGTGGCTGATCATACTGGTCTTGCCGTGCATCAGCCGGCGGTGGCGGTCCACCGTGGCCCCGAAGCTGTAGCCGATGCACTGGTGCCCCAGGCAGACGCCGAGGATGGGCACCTTGCCCGCGAAGTGCCGGATCACGTCGTTCGAGACGCCCCCCTCGCGCGGCGTGCAGGGCCCGGGCGAGATGATGATGTGGTCCGGGGCGAGTCGCTCGATATCGGCCGGCGCGATCCTGTCGTTCCGGTAGACCTGGATCTCGGCGCCGATCTCCCCCAGGCGCTGCACCAGGTTGTAGGTGAACGAGTCGTAGTTGTCTATGATCAGCACCATGGCCGCCCTGCCAGCCGAGGTCCGGAGACTCCATTATCCGGCCGCCGTCTCGTCAAGTCAACCGGCCCGGCCCGCGCGCCGTCGCACTGGCCGCTGGGCATCGTCAGCCACGGCTGGCAGGACACCAGGTACGTGCACCTCTGGGAGCCGCGCGGTTCTCGGGCTGAGGCTTGAGGGCGGGGTCGGCCTATCAGTAGAATGGCGCGACTTCACTGGAAGCGGGCCTCTGACCGCCGTGCTGCGGGTGCCCGGCCAGGCCGAGTCAAGGGGATCACATGGCTGCCGACTCCCTTCGCCGACCGCCGAAGATGTACGTCACGACCGATGTGGTGGCCTTCTGCGTGCCTCCCGGCCAGGACCTGCGCGTGCTGCTGATCAGGCGAGCCAATCCGCCCTACCAGGAGAGCTGGGCCCTGCCGGGCGGGTTCGTCGAAGAGGAGGAGGAGCTGCAGGTAGCGTGCGTGCGCGAGATGGAAGAGGAGACCGGCGTGAGCCCCTCGGCATTGCTCCAGCTCGGCGCCTGGGGCAAGCCGGGCCGCGACCCTCGGGGACGCAACGTGAGCGTGGCCTACGTGGCCGCCGTGCGCCCCGGCGAAGCCGAGGCGCGGGCCGGCGACGACGCCGCGGAGGTCCGCTGGCACTCGGTGAGCAACCTGCCCCAGCTCGCCTTCGACCACAAGCAGATCGTCACGGCCGCCTTCCGACGCCTGCGCTCGCTGGCCAACGGCACGCACTTCGTCTACTGGCTCCTGCCGGAGCGCTTCACGCTGGAGGAGCTGAGGGACGCCCTGACGGCCGTGGTGGGAGAGCTGGTCACGGCGCAGGAGGCGCTTTCGTTCGCCAAGCGGGGGCGCATCATCAAGGAGGCGGCCGAACTGCCCCGCCAGAAGGACAAGTACCGCTGCGTGGCCGCCGACGCCCTGTCCCCGTTGCGTTAGGGCCGGCGCCGGCCTCGGCGCCTTCAGAGCACGCCCTTGGTGGACGGCACCTCGCCGGCCATGCGCGGGTCAATGGCCAGCGCGGCCCGCAGCGCCCGCGCCGCCCCCTTGAAGAGCGACTCGGCGATGTGGTGGCAGTTGTCCCCCCGCACCAGGTCCACGTGCATGGTGATGCCGGCGTTCAGGCAGAAGGCATGCAGGAACTCGCGGACCAGCTCCACGTCGAACGCGCCGATCTTGGAGGCGGGGAACTCGACGTTGTAGTTCAGCAGCCCCCGCCCGCTCACGTCCAGGGCCACGCAGGTGAGGCTGTCCTCCATGGGCACGCGCGCGTCCGCGAAGCGCGTGATGCCGCGCTTCTCGCCCAGGGCTTCGGCGAAGGCCTGCCCCAGCACGATGCCCACGTCCTCGGTGGTGTGGTGGGCGTCCACGTGCAGGTCGCCCTCGGCCCGGCAGGTCAGGTCGAGCAGCCCGTGCTGCGTCAGCAGGTCCAGCATGTGGTCCAGGAAGCCGATGCCGGTGGCAATCTCCGAGACGCCTGTGCCGTCCAGCGACAGCTCGACGCGGATGGACGTCTCGCGTGTCCTGCGTTCGACGACGGCTCGACGTTGCGTTTTTGTCATGGCCTTCTTCCCCCGTTCTTTCGGCGGATCTCCGCTTCAGGCGCTGAGCATCTCGCGCAAGGCCGACAGCACCACGTCGGTCTCTTCATTGGTGCCGATGCTGATGCGCAGGCAGTCGTCCAGCCTTGGCGCTGCGAAATAGCGCACCAGTATCTTCCGCTCGAACAGCCGCTCGTACAGCTCGGCCGCTTGGGTGCCGTCGGGCGCCCGGGCCAGCACGAAGTTCGCCTGCGACGGCCAGCATCGGAACCCGAGGCCCTCCAGCCCCGCAACGAGCCGCTTCCGCGTGGCCCTGACCCTCTGCACGTTCTGCTGCAGCCACTCCTGGTCGGCCAGCGCGGCCCTGGCACCGACGATGGCCAGCGTGTCCAGGTTGTAGGAGTCCTTCACCTTGGTCATGCCTTCGATGAGGGGCTCCTGCGCCACCGCCAGGCCCACGCGCAACCCGGCCAGGCTGTAGGACTTCGACAGTGTGCGCAGCACGATCACGTTGTCATGCTCGGCGGCCAGGGCCAGGCAGTCCGCGTCGGCGAAGTCGGCGTAGGCCTCGTCAATCAGCAGCACGCCGTCCAGGGCGGCGGCCAGCGCGGACAGGTCCGCCGGGCTCACCGCCGTGCCGCTCGGGGCGTTGGGGTTGCCCACCAGCGTCAGACGCGCACCGGTTGACGCCAGGTCGGCCGGCAGCGAGTAGTCCTCCGGGAAGGGCACCACGACGGGCCGGGCGCCCTGGATGCGCGCCAGCGTCGGGTAGAGGCTGTAAGCCGGCTCAGGGAAAGCCACTGCGTCGCCCTCGGCGCAGAAGCTGCGCATCGCGATGCTGAGCAGGTCGTCGGAGCCGTTCCCGCAGAGGATGCATTCGGGGACGGTGCCATAGAGCTCGGCGGCCTGGCGGCGCAGGGCATCGGCCATGGGATCGGGGTACTTGCGCAGCCCCTCGCCGCAGGCCGCCCGCAGCGCCTCCAGCACGCGCGGCGAGGGGGGGTAAGGGCTCTCGTTGGTGTTGAGCTTGACGAAGCCCGGCTCCCTGGGCTGGAAGCCGGGCTCGTAGCCCGCCATCTGCTCGATGTTGGCTCGCAGGTAGCTCATGGGGCGGCGCCTCGCGCGGCGACTGTCCGAAGGGGGCATTATAGGTAAGGGTCCCGTCGAGCCGCAAGGGGCGCTTTCGGGGCGTGCGGCTTGACTTGTGCGGGCCTCCTGCTTAGTGTGGAGGCAAGCCGGTCGCCGTCGGTCGGCCCATCCGCGGCTCGCCGAGGAGCAGCCTTGGCAGCGGACATACCAGACCTACCGATCCGCCTGACCATCCTGGCCGTCTCGTTCTGCCTGTCGGCGTTCTTCAGCGGCTCCGAGACCGCCCTTTTCAGCTTCGAGCCCCACGAGCTGGACCTGATGCGCGGGGCCGGCGGCGTGGACGGGGCGGTGGCCCGCCTGCGCAGCCGCCCCAAGCGGCTGCTCATCACCGTCCTGTTCGGCAACATGGTGGTCAACGTCGTCTTCTTCAGCGTCTCCTACTTGCTCATCGTCGAGGTGGCGCCGCAGGTGGGGCGCACCGGGGCCTTCCTGCTCGGGGCGGCGTCCCTGCTGGCCATCATCATCGGAGGCGAGGTGGTGCCGAAGAACCTGGCCGTCACCTTCCACCGGCCGCTGGGCCGGGCGGCGGCCCTGCCCCTGCTGGCCCTCCAGAAGCTGCTGCTGCCCGTCATGTTCCCGCTCGGCCGGCTGGCCGACGCGGTGGCGGCCCTCATGGGCCACGGCGGGCCGGCCGTCAGGCCGGAAGAGCTGCGCATGCTCGTGGCAATCGGCACGCAGGAGGGCGTGATGGACGCGACCGCCGCGCAGATGATCGAAGAGGTGCTCGAAGTCTCCACGGTGCGTGTCAACGAGCTGATGGTGCCCCGCGTGGAGATGATCAGCTTCGACCTGCGGCAGTCCTGGGCGCGTCTGCTCGAGCTGTTCCGGACCGAGAAACTGACGTCCATACCCGTCTACGAGGGGGAGCCGGACCGGGTGCGCGGCATGATCCACGTGAAGGACGTCCTGTTCCGGGGCGAAGAGGAGGACCTGGCCCGGCTGGTGCGGCGGATCCCCTTCCTGCCGGAGACGGCGACGGTGGAGGAGGCGCTCCGTCGCTGCCGGCAGGAGCAGCGCAAGAGCGCCTTCGTGGTGGATGAGTACGGGGCCGTTGTCGGGCTGGTGACCGTGGAGGACCTGCTGGAGGTGATCGTCGGCGAGATCGCCGATGAGTATGACGAGCGCCGGGCGCTGCCCGTCGAGCTCCTGTCCGACGGCACCTTCCGCGTGCAGGGGCTGCTGAGCCTGAGGGAGTGGGAGGGTATCTCCGGGGTGGAGCTGCCCGAGATGGGCGTGGACACGGTCGGCGGGCTCGTGATGGCCCTGCTGGGCAAGGTGCCCGAGCCGGGCGACCGGGCAAGCTGCGACGGCATGGAGCTGACGGTCGAACAGGTCGAGGACCGCCGGGCCGTCACCGTGCTGGTCCGCCTGAGGGGCAAGGCCGGCTCCGGGGGAGGGGCGGCCCCGTGAGGGACTACCTGCTGATCGCTGCCTGCATCCTGTTCGCCGGCTTCTACAGCGGCAGCGAGACGGGCCTCTACTGCATGAACCGGCTCCGGCTGCGGCTCGGCGTGCAGAGGGGCAGCGCAGCGGCGCGCGCCGTTCAGCGCATGCTGGCCTGCCCCACGCTGGCCATCAGCACCATGCTGATCGGCACGAACCTGGGCCTCTACCTGGCCACCGTCCTGGCCACCGAGCAGATACGGCAGGCCGGGTGGGCCGTGCACGCCGAGCTCTACAGCGGCCTCATCATGCCGCCCGTCCTGCTGATCTTCGCCGAGGTGGTGCCCAAGTCGCTCTTCCAGCATCACGCTGACCGCCTGATGGGCGGCGCCGTCTGGCCGCTGAGGCTCTCGGAGATCCTCTTCTATCCGCTCTCGGCCCTGCTGCGGGCCATCAGCGCCGTGCCCCGCCTGCTGCTGAAGGCGCCGGCGGGCAGCCGGCGGGCACCGTTCACCGCCGAGATGTTCAGGTTCTACCTCGGGGCCGGCGCTGCTGAGGGCGTGCTCTCTTCGTTCCAGAGGACAATGGCTGAGAACATCCTGCACCTGGAGCTGCTGCGCGTCGAGGCGGTGATGACCCCGCTCGTCGAGAGCGTCATGGTGCCCGAGGAGGCCTCGGGGCAGGCCCTGCTGGAGGCCCTCCGGCCTCACCGCTACTCGCGCATACCCGTCTACCGCGGATCGCGCGAGCAGGTCGTGGGCGTGGTGAACATCCTGGACGTCGCCATGGCCGAGGGCGCCGTGCCGTCGGCCGGCGAGCTGGCGCGGGACGCCGTGTCCCTGCCGCGCTGGACCTCGGTCGCCGACGCACTGGCGCAGCTCAGGCGGGAGCGCACCCAGTTTGCCGTGGTGAGCGATGCGGCGGGCGGCGCCATCGGCATCGTGACTGTCAAGGACCTGGTCGAGGAGATTGTGGGCGAGCTGGAGGCATGGTAGGGGCAGGGCGGCTGCGCCGGAGGCGTGAAGGCTCTGCCCCGGGTCAACTACTGAGCGGCCGGGGCGGCGACCGTTCGCCGCTTGCCGGCAACGCGTATCCTGGGGGGCCGCGATGGGCCGAGCCGGTCTGAGGACGCTGCTGGCCGCCTGCGCGCTGCTGGCCCTCGGCGCGGCCGAGGTGCCCTTGCCCCGGGCCGGCGAAGAAGACCTCTTCTGGTTTCCCAATCAGGCCGGCCAGGCGGCGGACTTCCGCGTGGCCGTGGCGCTGGCACCGGCCCGGCAGGCGGCCGGCGCGAGCACGCTGGTCGAGATCGCCTTCGCCTGCCGCCCGGGGTGCTACGTCTGGCACGATTCCATCGAGGTCGAGCTCGCCGAGGCGCCGGCGGGCATCGAGGTGGGGCGGCTCGTGCTGCCTGACCCGAAGCGGAAGGACGATCCCTTCGCCGGCGGCGTCGTGGAGTACCTGGACGGCGAGTTCACCGCGAAGGCCGAACTGAAGCTCGCCCCCGATGCGCCGCCCGGGGAGCACGAACTGACGTTCACGGTGCGCTACACGGGGTGCGGGCCGGACATATGCCGCTTCGGCAGAGACGTTCGGAGGGCCACGCTCACCGTGCTGCCCGCGGGCCAGGCCGTGCCGGTGAGCGGCCTGCGGGCGGAGGCGGAGCCCGCGCAGCCGGCTGTCGAGGGCGAGTTCGTCCCGCTGTCCGAGGCGCCGGAGGGCGGCGCGCTGGCCGGCCGAGCGCCGCTGGCAGCCGTGCTACTCGCCTTCGTGGCGGGCCTGGGCCTCTGCCTCACCCCCTGCGTCTATCCCCTCATCCCGGTCACGGTGGCGCTGGTCGGCGCCACGTCCGGCCGGGGCCGGCTGGACGGCCTGGTGCGGTCGCTCGTCTATGTGTTCGGCATCTCGGTGACCTACTCGGTGGTCGGCGTCGTGGCGGCGGCCACGGGCGGCATGTTCGGTGCGTGGCTCCAGCATCCGGCCGTCTACCTGGCGCTGGCCGTGCTGTTCGTCGTGCTGGCGGGCGGCATGTTCGACCTCTACAGCATCGAGCTGACCTCGCAGCGCCTCCACCGCCTCCAGGCGGCCGTGCGGGGCAGGGCGGGGCTGATCGGCATCTGGGCGATAGGCCTCCTGTCGGGCGCAGCGGCCACGGCCTGCATAGCGCCCGTCATCATCGGCGCCATCGGCTACGTCGCCCAGCGCGGCAGCCTGCTGCTCGGCTGGCTCGTCTTCTTCGCCATGGCCTGGGGGATGGGCACGCCGCTGGTCGTGCTCGGCACGTTCAGCGGGCTGCTCAGGTCGCTCCCGAAGTCGGGAGCCTGGATGGAAGGCGTCAGGCGCTTCTTCGGGCTGGCACTCGTCGCCGTCGCCCTCTACTTCGTGCACAAGAGCGGCGTGCTGCCGCGCTTCGCGTTCCTTGTGCTGGTCGGCGCGTCCTCGCTGGGGGCCGCCGTCTTCACGGGCGCCTTCGAAGCGCTCACCGCCGAGTCCGGGTGGCAGGGCAGGCTCAGGAAGACGGCCGGTCTGGCCCTGTTCGCGCTGGCGCTGGCCGCGTTCATGGCGGGGCTTGCCGACCTCGTCGGCCAGGGGCCGGCCCCCGAGCAGGGCATCGCCTGGGTCACCTCCGAGCAGGAGGCGCTGGTTCAGGCCGACGCCGGGGGCAGGCCCGTGCTGCTGGACTTCTGGGCCGACTGGTGCGCGCCCTGCCACCGCATGTTCAGCACCACGTTCCGGGACGCACGCGTGATCGGGGAAGCCGGGCGGTTCGCCTGCGCCAAGGTGGACCTGGCGTCGCTATCAGACGAGCAGCAGGAACGCGTGGCGTCCGACTACGGCGTGCGGGGCGTGCCGACCGTGGTGCTGATCGGCACCGACGGCCGGCGCCGGGCCCACGCGGGCTACATCGGCCCGGACCGCATGCTCGAGATCATGCGGGGCGTGCCCTGAAAGACAGCAGTTCCTGGTTTCGTGTTTCGAGTTTCGGGTTGCGGAAAGGTGCGGCCATGGGCCGCGCGCCGCCGTTCGGTTCACAAGCGCCGCGCGGTGGTGTATAATCGTCTATCGGGGCTCTTATCCACGGGAGGGCGATCCATGGACCAGAGGGACGTGTGGGCTGAGATGCGCAAGCACTTCTCCGACATGGCGGAGAGCATTGACGGGGCGCTGCACAAGCTCCCGCCGTTCAGCTTCGTCAGAGGCGCGTATCCGCCGGTGAGCGTCTACGACGCGGGCGACGCCGTCATCGTCTGCGCCGCCGTGCCGGGCGTTCGCAAGAAGGCATTGGCCGTGACGATGAAGGGCCTGACCCTGACCATCGAAGGTCGCGAGGACCGCAGCCCCTACGAGGGGCTCACCTGCCTGACCAACGAGCGCGGCAGCGGCGAGTTCCGCCGGGACGTGCCCCTGCCGGATTCGGTGGACCCGGATGCCGAGCCGACGGCGTCGCTGGCCGACGGCATCCTGACCGTCAGGCTCAACAAGCGGGCCGCCGCGGCCGGCCGCACGATACCCGTGGAGGAGCCGCCGTCTGAGCAGTGAGCGGACGGGGCCGCATCATCACCTGAGAACAAACCGCCCGACAGGGCGAAAGGAAAGCAGCATGGTTGACAAGGAACACGTGGCACAGGTCATAAACGACATCCGCATCTCGCTCCAGTCCCACGGCGGCGACGTCAAGCTGGTCGAGGTGACCGAGGACGGGACCGTCAAGGTGGAGCTTCAGGGCGCCTGCCGCGGCTGCCCGATGGCCCAGATGACCATCCGGCACGGCGTCGAGGCGCGCCTGAAGGACGTCATCCCCGAGGTCAAAGAGGTCGTCGCCGTCGAGCCGACCCGCTGAGGACCCGGGCTGCCGGCGAACCGGGGTGACACGCGGGGGCGCGCCCGGTCCGCTCATTTCCTGCGGATGTAGGGGCTCGCCTTCACCGTCTCCGGCACGGCGACCCGCGCGAACTTCATCTTCGAGTAGTGCGGCAGAGCCACCGGCCCGCCGATCAGGTAGATGAACTCGTCAACGAACGCCTGCGTCGGCCCCTCGATGCCGACGATGTACTCGGCCGGCACCTGCCGCTCCTTGGCCGCGATGTTGCTCAGGTCGGTCAGCCCGGTGCGCGTCACGCCGTCACGGCGCTCCAGGATCACCGACTTCTTCGTCTCGCCGTCCAGCATCGCCCGCACGCTGGCGTAGCCGACCTTGAAGGCCTCGCTGGCGTCCACGGACGACATCATGCAACTGCGCTGGATGTGTTGCGGGTTCAGCACGCAGTCCTTCACCTTGCCCGGCACGGCGTCCACCTTCAGCTCCGAGCCGACCAGCCCCGCCAGGAACGTGGCCGGCGAGAACGACGTGGCGCGGCCGTGCTGGATGTTGCCGTGCTCGTCGTAGACGACCTCCGTGGCGTAGACCTCGGCGATGCTCTTGCCGGCGTCCTTGTCCGTCAGGTCCTCCTGCACGACGATGACGCACTGCCCGAGCCGCGTCAGCGTGTCCTCCACCTTCGCCAGGAACGCCGCCTTGTCGAACAGCTCTTCCTTGCACAGGATGACGTGCGGCGGTGCGTCGGGGACCATGTCGCCCTTGGGGTCAACGCGGACGAACGCCGTGGCCTGCGCCAGCCAGCCGGCCTTGCGGCCCATCACCTGGTAGACCACGACGGGCGCCACGTCGAGCCCGCGCATCACCTTGCCGTCCCGCTCGAAGTTCGCCATCACGGCGTAGCCGGAGAAGTCGGTGTGCACGTTCTTCAGCGCGGTGGCGTTGTAGAGCGCGGCCGAGCCGTAGCCGGGGCAGTGGTGGGTGACCGGCAGGTCGTTGTCCACCGTCTTGATGGCGTGGATGGCGGCCACGTCGGCCACGCGGGTCAGGCCCAGGAGCTGGTCGGCGCTGTCGTTGCCGCCGGTGTAGATCACGCCGTCCACGCCGAGGGCGGCCAGGTTCTCGGCTATCTTCTTGTACTCGCGCTCTTTGGGCTTGATGCGGGTGGTTTTGAGGCCGGCGCCGGGGCCGTTGAAGACGAACGACATGGGGTCCATCCCGCTCAGGTCCACGATGTTGCCTTCGATGTTGGCGTTCAGCAGGCCTTCCAGCCCGTTGATCATGCCGTACATCTGGACGCCGGCTTCCTGGGCGGCGTCCAGCGCGCCGGCCACTTCCCAGTCAATGACGGGCGTGGGTCCGCCGGACTCGCCGATGATGATGCGCCTGGCCATGGGGATGCCTCCGCGCTTGCAGATCTGCGGGGAACAGGCGGTGACTATACCGCAGGTCGGCTGCCCCCGCAACGGAGGGTGAGCCTTTCCCTGCGCTTGCGCTGCCGGGGCGGACCCGCCATGCTGGTGGGGCGTTCGTGCGCTCAGGACATCTCCGTCGGGAAGGGAGGCGGGACATGTTCGTGCCGAAGCGCTGGATAGGCGTCATGGTCCTGTGGACGGTCGTGTTGACCGGTGCGCTCTTCTTCGGCCTCGGACGGAGCGCCGGCGCGCAAGAACCGGCCGTGGTCCGCGCCCAGGCCGTGGTCCTCGTGGACGAGGCGGGCCGCGAACGAGCCATGCTCGGCATCGGGGAGGACGGCGTGGGGCTGACCGTGATGGATGAGCAGGGGGGCCCGCGGGTCGCCGTCGGGCTCCGACCCGATGGTGGCGCCGGCCTCCTGGTGCAGTCTGCGGCAGGCGCCCCGCTCATCAGGCTCGGCTCAGACCAGGAGGGGCACGCCCTGGTGCTGATGGACGAGGAGGGCACCAACCGGTTCGCCGTCGGGCTCGACGTGGAATCGCAGGGGATGTCGTTCTTCGACGCGAACGGCACGGAGCGGTTCGACATCGGCGTGGGGGAGCAGAACGGTGGGTTCTCCCTGTGCGACCCCGAGGGCCGACCGCGGGCGAGCCTGGGGCTCGGGCCGAGCGGCGTGGGTCTGAGCCTGTTCGACCCTGACGGCGTCGAGCGCCTGGGGATGGGCATGGGCCCGGGCGGGGGAGGGGATTTCGTGGCGCGGAACGCGGCCGGCCAGGAAGTGTGGCGCGCCCTCGGCGAGATAGCGCCCGAACCGATGCCCTGAGCGGGGCGCCGGGAACCTGTCCCCCCGTCCGTCTGGCGGGGGAGCGCTGTGGTTAGCTCGATCTTCCCTCGGTGGACTTCGTGCCTTCTTCGTGACCTTGCTGGTTCAAGCGTTGGCGGCCCGGCGCTTGCGCGGGACGGCGCAGGCGCTATCCTGGGGCGCATTCCGCTGCGCCGCCTATAGAGCCCCGGGAGGCCCTCATGTCTACGATCAGCAAGTACGGACGCTGGATCGAAGAGGAAGGCTGCTTCGAACTGCTCACCAACGACCCGCCCCGCAAGTGGACCAACGTCCACTACAACGACATCGGCCCCGACGAGCTCTACTCCGAAGTCACCACCCTCGGCGACGGCACCACCTACGTCCGCGACGACGACGGCGTGACCGTGACCCTCGTCGGCTGGGACTGCTCCTACGTCTATGTGCGCGACGAGGTGAGCGGGACGGTCTTCTGCCCGGCCGGCGCGCCGGCCCCCGAGCCGGTGATGAGCTTCTCCTGCCGCTACTGGCCCGCCAAGACCGAGATCAGCGGCATCTGCGAGGGACTGGAGGCCACCCAGCGCATCTTCGTGCCCCGCGACCACCCGGTGGAGGTCTGGACGGTGACGCTGCGGAACCTGACCGACCGCCCCCGCCGCCTCAGCGTCTTCGCCTACGCCATGTTCCAGCTCACCGGCACCGACGCCGAGGGCCGGTACGTGGGCAAGGACAGCTACGCCGAGGTGCTGCCCGAGATCGGCGGCGTGCTGGCGACGAACCGCAACACGTTCTGCCCGACGGACCGGTTCAAGGGCTACCTCATCACGCTCCAGCAGATGGCGGGCGGGGAGGGCTACCGCGACCACTTCCTGCGCAGCGAGTTCTCGGTGGGCACGCCCCGCATCCTGTTCGGCTACGACCTGCGGAACCGTCCCGGCTACGGCCCCGACTGCGCGGCGGCGGTGCAGGTGAAGCTGGAGATAGGGCCGAAGGCGACCGATCGGGTGGACTACGTGCTGGGCCAGGCGGGCTCGGCCCAGGAAGTGGCGGCGCTGCGGGAGGAGCTGAGCCCGCAGAAACTGGACGCCATGTGCGAGGAGCAGATGCGCATCGAGCGCGAGCGCGCCGGGCAGTTCCGCGTCGAGACCGGCCACGCCGACCAGGACGCCCTGATGAACCACTTCGTCAAGAAGCAGCTCTACTCATACTTGATCAACAAGAGCGGCTTCCGCGACAACCTCCAGATGGACAACGCGCTCTGCATGGTGGACTACGAGGCGGCCGAGCGTAACCTGCTGCGCGCACTATCCAGCCAGTACGCCGACGGCAGTGCCCCGCACAGCTTCCGTCCGCTGAACCGGCTCCAGTACGCCGACAAGCCGGCCTGGACCATGCTGGCCATCCCCGGCCTGATCAAGGAGAGCGGCGACCTGGCCCTCCTGGAGCGCGAGGTGCCCTACTTCGAGAGCGACGAGACCGGCACGGTCTGGGACCACATGCTGCGGGCGATGCGCTACCTCTGCGGGGACCTGGGGCAGAGCGGCCTGTGCAACCAGCACCACGCCGACTGGAACGACGGCCTGGAGGCGACGCAGGAGGCCGGCGAACGCGAGAGCGTGATGGTGACCGAGCAGCTCTGCTACGGGCTGCGCGAGGTGGAGGAGCTGGCGCTGCTGAGGGGGGAGGTGGAAGTGGCCGCGGAGTGCCGGCAGCGCTACGACGAGTTCGCTCGGCGGCTTAACGAGGTGGCCTGGGACGGCGAGTGGTACGTGCGGACGATCTGCGGCGACGGCTACCGGATCGGGTCGCGCGAGAACCGGGAGGGGCAGATATTCCTGAACACGCAGAGCTGGGCGGTGCTCTCGGGCATCGCGCCGCCGGACCGGGCGAAACAGTGCATGGACGCCGTCGAGGAGCGCATCAAGACCGACGTGGGCTACCGCATCGTGGCGCCGCCGTACACGAACTACGACCCGCGCGTGGGGCGCATGTCGAACTCCATGCCCGGCCAGGCGGAGAACGGCGGTTGCTACAACCACGCGGCGGGGTTCAAGGGCGTGGCGGACTGCGTGCTGGGCCGCGCCGAGCAGGCGTGGGAGACGTTCCGCAAGGTGGCGCCCGACAATCCGGCCAACCCGGTGTCGCGCTCGAAGAACGAGCCGTTCTGCTTCACCAACTTCTTCTCGACGGTGCCGCAGATCTACGGGCAGGCCGGGCTGCCGATGCGCACGGGCACGGCCGGCTGGTTCACCGTGCTGCTGGTGGAGTGGATCCTCGGCGCGCGCCGCAGCTACAGAGGCTTGCTGGTGGACCCGTGCCTGGCGCGGGAGGTCCCGCACGCGCATGTGGTGCGGACCTTCCGCGGCGCCGTCTACGACATCACGCTGGACAACGAGGCGGGCCGCGGCAAGGGCGCCCGGTCGGTGAGCGTGGACGGCGAGGCGATCGAGGGCAACCTGCTGCCCGTCTTCGACGGCGGCGAGCACGAGGTGGAAGTCGTGATCTAGGAAACGACTGCACCACGGAGGCACTGAGAGCACGGAGAAAGGCCGAGAAGGGCTCAACCCAGAATTGCGCAGGACTGGAAGTCGTGGCCGTGCTGTCGTTGTTAGCGTTCTCCTCCGTGCACTTCGTGCCTCGGTGGTGATGCCTGTCGTTAGGGACAAGGACCATGATAGGGACGGCGATGGAGCGCGGTGACAAACCGCGCAGCGGCCCGGCGCTCGGCGGCATCGGCGCTGGCTTCTTCGAGCTGCATCCCGACGGCATATTCCGCAACTGGAACATCGCCAACAACGTGCCGCTCGGCACCGGCGAGCCGTTCCCGCTGGCCGAGGACTCGATGCTCTTCTTCGTCGTGCGCTGCGAGGTCGAGGGCGAATGCCCGCAGATGCGCATCCTCCAGATAGACGAGGGCTACCGGGTCGGGGCCATCGAGAACCACTACTACGCCTTCCCGTGGCTTACGGGCGTGGACCGGATCGAGTGCGAGGCGAGCTTCCCGTTCGTGCGCATGCGGTTCACCGACGACGAGATGCCGCTGGAGGTCGAGATGGAGGCCTGGAGCCCCTTCATCCCGCACGACGTGAAGAACTCCTCGCTGCCGGCGGCCGTCTTTGGCTTCCGCCTGCGGCCCACAACGAGCCGGCCGGTGCACGTGATGCTTATCGCCAGCATGCACAACGCCGTCGGCTACGACGTGGCGGCCGAGGGGAAGCACCACGTCACCGGCGTGCGCCGCCGCAGGGGCTCTCGGGTCATGGAGCTGACCGAGGAGATGGACCGGACGCTCAGCTCGTTCGGCTCGCAGGCGGTCGCGTCGCTTGCCGCCGACTCGCGCTACTACCTCGGCTGGGAGGTGGAGCATCCCTACTACGAATACCTGATCCGTCACCGCGAGCTGCCGGACCTCGACGACACGTCCGGGCGCAACTGGCTCGATCCCGAGACAGGCCGGCTCACCGCGCGCTGGGGCTGCTACGGCAGCATCGGCGTCTCGCGTCGGCTGAAGCGGCGGGGCCTCGACCACACCTTCGTCGTCGCGTGGCACTTCCCGAACCTCTACAGCCAGGACGGCTCGCACCTGGAGGGCCACTACTACGCCAACTTCTTCGACTCGGCGACCGAGGTGGCTGACTACGTCGTGCGCAGCCGCGAGGACCTAAAGGCGCGCACGCGGCAGTTCCACGATGACTTCCGCGACAGCAGCGCGCCGGCGTTCGTCCTCGACCAGGTCAACTCCCAGCTCAACACGTTCTTCACCAGCTCGTGGCTGACGCGCGCCATGGACTTCGGCATCATGGAGGGCATGCGGCCGGACCATTCCTTCGGCCCGCTCGCCACGATGGACGTGAGCATGTACGGCGCGATGTCGCCGGCGGCGCTCTTCCCCGAGCTGCACAAGAACATGATGCGCGCGCACCGGCGCATGCAGCTCCCTGACGGCGAGGTGATCCACGGCCTGATGAAGGACTTCCGCCGGCCCGACGTGAACGAGTCCGTCACCAGCCGCCTCGACATGCCCTCGCAGTACGTGATGCTGGCGCTCCTGGGCTACTTCTGGACCGGCGACCGGGACTACCTCGGCGAGATGTGGCCCTCGGTCAAGGCCGCGCTCGACTACGTGCTCGAGAAGCGGGACGACAACGGCGACTTCCTGCCCGACATGGAAGGCGTCATGTGCAGCTACGACAACTTCGCCATGTGGGGCGTCTCGTCTTACGTGGCGTCGCTCTGGCTCGGCGCGCTGAACATGGCCGCGGCCGCGGCCCCCGTCCTCGGGGACGAGGAGGCCGAGGCGAAGTACGCCGACGTGCTCAGGAAGGGGAGGGCGGCCTTCGAGGACGCGCTCTGGACCGGCAGCTACTACCGCCTCTTCAACGACACCGACGGGGAGCACGGCCTGGACGACGGCTGCCTCACCGACCAGCTCATGGGCGAGTGGGTCTGCGAGCTGGCCGGCCTGCCGGACGTCGTCCGGCGGGGGCGGGTCAGGCAGGCGCTCCGGGCCATCTGCCGCATCTCCCGCCAGCCGTGGGGCCTCGTGAACTGCCGCTGGCCCGACGACGAGTTCCTCCATCCCGTGCCCGAGGAGTGCTGGCACGACCAGGCGAACACGCCGTGGACCGGCGTCGAGCTGGCCTTCGCATCGTTCCTGCTCTTCGAGGGGATGTATCGCGAGGCGCTCGGCGTCATCCGGAACGTGGACGAGCGCTACCGGCGGTGGGGCATGTACTGGGACCACGTCGAGTTTGGGGGCCACTACTACCGGCCGATGTCGGCGTGGGCCATCGTGAACGGCCTGCTCGGGCTGACGATGCGGGGGGAGGTGTTCGGGTTCGCGCCCGTCGTGCCGGGGGACAGGCTGCGGCTCTTCTTCTCGTTCGGCGGCGGCACGGCGCACTACGAGCGGGAGGTCGAGGCGGAGTGGGAGCGGATCGGCATCCTGGTGCGCACGGGGACGTGCCGTTGCCGGGAGTTGACGTTTGCGCTCAGGCGCAAGGACGCCTCCGAGGTGCGGGTGAGCGCGGCGGGCCGCCGCCTGCCCGCCGGCGAGTATGAGGCCGACTTCAGCGGTAGCGGACTCCACCTCCGCTTCCCCCGTCCCCTGGCCGTGCAGGCCGGCGCCGCCCTCCGCCTCACCGTCCGCTGACCGGCTCCTGGTCTTGCTCGGCAGAAGATCCCGTGGACGGCCGGCGGGCGCGCCCTTTGCCCCCGGGCGCCCCGTCTGGTAGATTCCCCCCGTCGTCAGTACGCAATCGTCATCTGTGTCGATCAGTGTCAACCTGTGGCTGATGCCGTTTTGCCCTGGAGGGCCCGTCGTGGCGAAGGACCGGCCGCCGAACATCCTGTGGATATCGTTCGAGGATACCAACCCCTACTACGGCTGCTATGGCGACCCTGTCGCCCGCACGCCGAACCTGGACGCCCTCGCCTCCCGCGGGCGCCGCTGGCCCAACTGCTTCTCCACGGCCGGCGTCTGCGCCCCCGCCCGCTCGGCCATCATCACCGGCCTCTATCCCATCTCGGCCGGCACGCTCCACATGCGCACGACCCACACCCACCCGGCCGCGCCTGAGCTGCCGACGCCTTACTCCGCCGTCGTGCCGCACTACGTCCGGTGCTTCACGGAATACCTGCGCGCCGTCGGCTACTACTGCACCAACAACGTCAAGACGGACTACCAGTTCGAGCCGCCGTTCACGGCCTGGGACGAGCTGAGCCGCCAGGCGCACTGGCGCAACCGGCCCGACCCCGACCAGCCGTTCTTCGCCGTCTTCAACCCCACGCGCACACACGAGAGCGGTATGTGGCAGGAGAACTGCCCCGAGCCGACCTTCGATCCCGCCGACATGGTGCTGCCGCCTTACTTCCCCGATACGCCGAAGGTGCGCGAGGCGATGGCCCGCATGTACACCAACATCGAGCGGAGCGACGCCGAACTCGGCGAGCTGCTGGCCCAGCTCGAGGAGGACGGTCTCGCCGGGAACACGGTCGTGTTCCACTGGAGCGACCATGGGCCGCTGCCGCGCGGCAAGCGCTGGCCCTACGACTCGGGCGTGCACGTGCCCATGATCGTCCGCTGGCCGGGCCGCATCGAGCCGGGCACGGTGAGCGACCGGCTGGTCAGCACGATTGACCTCGGGCCGACGGTGCTCTCGCTGGCGGGCGTGGACATCCCGGCGCACATGCAGGGCACGGCGTTCCTGGGCGAGCGGGCCGGGCCGCCGCGCCAGTACGTCTACATGAGCCGCGACCGTTACGACGAGTCCTACGACATGGTGCGGGCGGTACGCGACCGGCGTTACAAGTACATCCTCAACTGCCGGCCCGAGCTGCCCTACCTGCTCTGGATCCCGTACCGGAACCGCCACCCCATCGTGCAGGAGATGTGGCGGCTCTACGCGGCGGGCGAGCTGGAGGGGCCGCAGCTTCTCATGTTCGGGCCCCGGCCGGTCGAGGAGCTGTACGACACTCAGGCCGACCCCTACGAGGTCAACAACCTGGCCCGCGACCCGTCCTGCGAGGACGTGCGGGAGCGGCTGCGCGGCGCGCTCGCGGCCTGGCGACGGGAGGTGGGCGACTGGGACGAGGTGCCCGAGAGTGAGATGGTGCGGCGCTGGTATCCCGACGGCGAGCAGCCGCAGACTTCGGCGCCCGTGCCCGTGCCCA
>LJUE01000203.1 GCA_001303885.1 Planctomycetes bacterium SM23_32
CCGCGTGCCGTGCGTAGTCGGCCGGTTCGGCGCCGGCCACGATGCATGCGTTGAACAGCCGCGCGCCGTCCATGTGCACGGCCAGCCCGTGCTCCCGGCAGATGCGGCCGATGGCTTCGACGGTCTCGACCGGATAGACCGAGCCGCCGCCGCGGTTGTGCGTGTTCTCGACCACGACGAGGCGCGAGCGGGCGATGTGCGGGTCGTGCGGACGGACGGCCTGCGCGATCTGCTCGGGGCTCAGGATGCCGCGCTCGCCGGGAAGCAGCCGCACGCTTACCCCGGCCACGGCCGCGTAGCCCCCGCCTTCGTAGTGGTAAACGTGGGAGCCGGCGTCCATGATCACCTCGTCCCCCGGGCGCGTCTGGGCCTTGACGCAGACCAGGTTGCCCATGGTGCCGGAGGCGACGAACAGCGCGTCCTCCTTGCCGAGCAAATCGGCCACCAGGGCCTGAAGCCGGTTGACGCTGGGGTCCTCGCCGTAGACGTCGTCGCCGACTTCCGCGCCCGTCATGGCACGCAGCATGCCCCCGGTGGGCACGCTCACGGTGTCGCTGCGCAGGTCTATGGCATGTTCGTCCATGGGGGCTCTCCGGCCCGGGGGAGTGGGACCGTGAGCACGAGCATGAGACCCGCGCCTACTCCACCAGGAGCAGGCTGTAGAAGTTCGGCGTGTCCTCGCGGCAGGTGACCACTCTCAGCGGGAAACCGGCCCGGTGCGCCGTCTCGTAGACGTCTATGCCGCAGGCCTCCATGGCGGGGCGGGCCTGGTAGGGGTAGCGGCACGGATGCTCCAGGGGGCAAGGGTCGCAGAGCCCGCAGGGCCCGCTGGCCAGCATCAGAGCCTTGTACCATCCGGCCAGGAAGGTCTGGCGTTCGATCTCCGCCAGGTCGCCTCGCGAGGGGTGATCGGCCCCCCACCAGATCAGGTAGGCCGTCGCGTAGTCGTCGAGCAGCCGGCGCGTCTGCCGCGGGGTGGGGGAGTAGGGCGGGCAGGTGAGGCAGCGCCCGTAGCCTCCGCAGCCGAAGCGGCACTTCATCCGCACCCACTCGGCCGTCACGACGTCGGCCGGCGCCACGCGGGCCACGCCGGCCGGCTCGTAGTGCCCGATCAGCTCCTGCACCGCCGCGATGTCTGCTGTGTCGGCCATCTCGCGCCTCGCGGACCGCGCCCTGCGATCGTCAAGCAGACCGCAAACTTGCCTTGCGTGCAAGCGAATCGCCTGCTCCCTGACGCCGGCCGGCAGCGGCCCGGCCGATTTGACTTCCCCCCGAGATGATGTATCCTGGGGGCCTCGCGCCGTTGCTGCGCGGGGCGCCGGCAGGGGGCGCGTCGGCCCTCTCAGCGGGTTCGCGCGACCGCCTTACCTTCTGTGCGGAGGCCTCCGTGGCCGTTCAGAACAGGTTCACTTACCGCGCCGGCGAGCTCTACTGCGAGGACGTGCCGGCCGAGCGGATAGCGGCCGAGCACGGCACGCCGTGCTACGTCTACAGCAGGGCGTCGCTGCTGGAGCGCTACGCCGACATCCGGGACGCCTTCGGGCAGTGGGGCGCCCTGGTCTGCTTCTCGGTGAAGTGCTGCGGCAACCTGTCCGTGCTGAAGCTGCTGGCCGAGGCGGGGAGCGGATTCGACGTGGTCAGCGGGGGTGAGATATGCCGGGCGCTCAGGGCGGGAGCGGACCCGCAGAAGATCGTGTTCGCCGGCGTGGGCAAAACGGGCGAGGAGATCGAGTATGCCCTCAGGGAGGGCATTCTCATGCTCAACGTGGAGTCGCGCCCCGAGCTGGAGGCCATCAACGTCGTGGCGACCCGCCTGGGCGCGCGGGCGGCCGTCGCCATCCGCCTGAACCCCGACGTGGACGCCCGCACGCACGCCAAAACGACCACTGGTAAAGGGGGTACCAAGTTTGGTATAGGTATACGCACCGCTGAGAGGCTGGCGCTGGACGCACGGAGTTGGGACGGCGTGGAGGTGCGGGGCATTCACCTGCACCTCGGCTCGCCGATCTACAGCGCCGAGCCCTACGAGAGCGCCCTGACGAAGGCGCTGGAGCTGGTGGAGCGGCTGCGTGAGGCCGGCTGCCCGGTGGACACGCTGAACCTGGGCGGCGGCTACTGCATCTCCTACACCGGCGAGGAGGTAACGACGCCGCAGCAGTACGCGGCGGCGCTGAGAACGAGTCTTGAAAAATCGGCCTGCCCGGTTATCATCATTGAGCCGGGCCGATACATAGCTGGTAACGGCGCCGTGCTGCTGACGCGGATGATCTACCGCAAGGAGAGCGAGTTCGGCAAACGGTTCCTCATCTGCGACGCGGCCATGAACGACCTGATCCGGCCGACGCTCTACGAGGCGTTCCACCGCGTCTGGCCCGTGCGGAGCGCCGAGGGCATGCCGCAGGTCGTCCGGCCGGACCAGAGCAGCTTCGAGGGCTTGGTCACCGAGCGGGTGGACGTCGTCGGCCCGGTCTGCGAGACCGGCGACTACCTGGCACGGAATCGGCCGCTGCCGCGCGTCGAGGCGGGCGAGCTGCTGGCCGTCTTCGACGTCGGCGCGTACGGCTTCGCCATGGGTTCGAACTACAACGCCCGTCCTCGGGCCGCCGAAGTGCTGGTGGACGGGGCTGAGTGCCGGTTGATCCGTCGTCGGGAAACGTGTGGCGACATGATCGGACCTGAGGAGGAATGGCTCATTTAGGCGTCTCTGGATGCTCTTGCGGGAAGCTGAGACGAGGTTCGCGGCATTGCGTCCGTGCTTGCCAAACGATGAAGGAGTCACAGATGTGTGAACTCGCCAAGCAGTGGAGGGTCGCGCTGGCCGTAGCCGTGGTCCTTTCGGTGGGCCTTGCCGGCCAGGTTGCCGCGGCCGACGAGCAGGAGCAGCAGATACTGGACGCCTTCGGGCGGGGCATCACGCTCTACGAGACGGGCGACTACGCCGCGGCCAGGGCGGCCTTCGACCAGCTGCTCACCATGGAGCCCGGCATGCAGACGGCGCTGAAGATGCGCGACATGGCCGAGCTGGGGCAGTTCTTCGAGATGAAGGAGGTCGAGGAGCTGCGCGAGGAGGCCGAGCGCCTGCTCGACCTGCTCACCCGCGCCGCCCGCCAGCGCAAGCGCGCCGTGGCCGAGCCGGATAGGCTCGTGGCCGACTTCCAGTCGCCGGAGCTTGCCACCTACGGCAACGCCCGCATAGAGCTGCTGGGCCACGGTCCCTACGCCGTGCCCTACGTGGTGCACCTGCTAAAGCTCGACGCCGAGGAGGAGCAGACGGTCGTGGCGCGGGCCATCTCGCTGCTGGCTGAGCTGCATCCCGACGCTTGCCTGCCTCTCATTGAGGTGCTCAGCAACACCGACAGCACACTGCTGAAGACGCGCGCGGCCGACGTTCTCGGCCAGATCGGCGACCCGCGCGCCGTGCCGGCCCTGATGGCTGTGCTGGAGGACGAGGCCGCTGGCGCCGACGTCAAGGGCGCCGCCGAGGACGCCTTGCTGAACATCACCGGCAGGATGCCCGAGGACCTGGGCTCCGCCGCCGAGCAATACGTGGACCTGGCCGGGGCCTACTTCGCCCAGGACAAGGCCCGCGTGGGCTACACCTATGCGCTGTCGGCCGACATCTGGGAATGGAACCCGGCCGGGGCGGACCTGGCCGAGCAGGTGGTCTATGAGGAGGTGCCCGTCTACCTGAACTACCAGCGCATGGCGACCGAAGTGGCCCTGGACGGCCTGGCGGCCGAGCCGGGCAATGCGCAGCTTCAGGCCCTGCTCGGGGCGGCGCTGGTGCGCCAGCTCGCCCTCTGTGAGTTCTTCAAGGGCGCCGACATGCGGCTGGGCGGCAAGGAGGTGACCGACGACATCCACCAGGACGCGGCGGTCCGCGCCGAGGCGCTCGGCGTGCAAGCGCCCGTGGTGCTGCGCATGCTCAAGACGCCCGTGCTCGCGCAGGCGCTGCGCCTGGCCCTGGGTGCCGGCGACGGACCGGCCGCGCTCTACCTGGTCAAGGCCCTCGGCGACAAGCTGGCGGCCTCCGGCCCCGGGGCGCTTGAAGCCGACGTGGCCGAGGTGCTTGCCGCCGCGCTCGACTCGGGCGACAAGGACGTGCGTTACAACGCCGCCATCGTGCTGGTGGCGGCCGGGCCCGGCGGCGAGCTGGCCCCGCCCCAGAAGGTGATGGACGTCATGGGCGCCGCCCTGAAGGCCGCCGCCGACCGCAACGCGCTGATCATCATGGACAACTTCCAGATGCGCAACAAGCTCGTCAACGTCCTCTATGGCCTGGACGTGGCCACCATTGAGAGCACGGTGCTCGAGCCGCGCATCGAGTCGGCGCTCGCCCTCGAGCCGTCGGTGGACATCGTCTTCCTGGCCGGCAACGTGGAGGTGGGCAAGTTCACCCGCATCATGACTCTCCTCAAGGGCGACCCGCGCACGATGGAAGCGCCGCTCTACGTGGTGGTGGACCCCACGGCCGAGGCGCCCAGGATGTCCGACTACGAGGGCATTGCGGACGTCATCGGTCCCGACGCGCTGCGCACCGAGGCCGTTCAGCCGATCGTGGAGGAGCAGGTCTTCGCCCGGAGCCGCTCGGCCTTCACCGACGCCGAGGAGGCGCTGGTGCTGAAGGCGGCCCGGGCGCTGGCAGCCGTCAATCCGCTGGCCACGGCCTACCCGCTCGCCGTGCTGGAGCCGCCGCTGGTGAAGGCGCTCACCGGCTACAGCGAGGAGGTCTCGGCGGCCGCGGTGGCGGCCCTGGCTGAGTTCGGTTCGTCGGCCACCGTTGAGCCGCTGGCTGAGCTGGTGTCCGGGGACGGGTCGGTGGCGTTGAGGTCCGCCGCGTGTCGCGCCGTCGCTGCCGTGCTGAAGCGCACGGGCGCCGCGCCGGCCGAGGACGTGGTGGCCGTCTTGAAGGACACGCTGGCCGGCGAGGACCAGGCCATGCGCCAGGCGGCGGCTGAGGCGCTGTCGGCGGCCGGCCTGCCGGCCGGGGAGGTTCTGGCGCTCGTGCGTACCGAGGGCCTGGGCGAGCAGTAGAGAGCCCGGGCGCCGAG
>LJUE01000204.1 GCA_001303885.1 Planctomycetes bacterium SM23_32
GGAGGTCATGCTCGCCCAACACGGCCTGCCCATCGAGAAGGGCGGGTGGTATCGCATTTCCTTCCGCGCGCGCGCCGACGACCTGACCGCCGACAGCGTGGCCATGACGATCATGAACACGGCCAACTGGCGGCCGTTCTTCGAGTATCAATGGTTCCGGCCCGAGCCGCACTGGAAGGAGTTCGCGTTCAAGCTGCAGGCCAACGACGGCGCCGAGGAGAGCACGCGGCTCCAGATCTGGTATAAGGGCACGGGCGCGCTCTACCTGGCCGACGTGCGCGTCGAGCCGATGGCAGACCCGACCGTCGGCCGCTGGCTGGAGGGCTTCTACCTGGACACGCCGGTCGAGTGGGACGACCCCTACCGCTTCTTCCGCTGGTAGGTGCGGCGACGGGCGGCGAACCAGCGTGGGCAAGAAGCGCAGGACGAAGGCCGGCCGGCTCGGGCGTCGCCTTTGCTCTTCCATCCGCGTTCGTGTGCGTGTATCTGTGGGCCGCCTGGTCGTGGCGCTTGGCAGGGGGCCGGGCGGCGGCCTACAATGGCGTGCGACCCCAGCAACCGTCGGAGAAGCACGATGCTCAAGCGCGTCTTCCTGCCCCAGCTCGGCCAGACGATGGAGGAGGGCACCGTCGAGAAGTGGCACAAGGCCGAGGGCGACACGGTCCGGAAGGGCGAGGTCCTCTACGACCTGACAACCGACAAGGCTACCCTCGAAGTGGAGGCCTTCGCGGCCGGCACGCTGAAGAAGATACTGGTCGCGGAGGGGCAGACCGTGCCGGTGAACACGCTGATCGCCGTCCTGGGCGGTGAGGACGACGAGCTGCCCGACGACCTGTCCGAGCTGGCAGAGAGCGCTCCGGGCGCTCCGACGGCAGAGGCGGCCCGGGCGGAAGTGGCGGGTGCGCCGAGCGTCGGAGCGCCGAGCGAGCCGACGGCCCGGGCGGCAGACGGGAAGGGCTTGGCCTCGCCGCGGGCGCGCAAGGTGGCGGCCGAGCTGAAGGTGCCCGTCGAGGCCATCCGGGGCAGTGGGCCGGGCGGCCGCGTCGTCGAGCGCGACGTGCTGTCCTATGCGGCCCGGCTGGAGGAGACGCCGCACACGCCGACGGCCGCCGCGCTGGCCTACCAGGAGGGGGTGGACCTGGTGGCGCTGGCGGGCGGCGTGGAGGGGCGCGTGCGCAAGGCGGACGTCGAGGCGGCCCTGGCCGCCGGGCTGAGCGGGGCGGCTGGAGCCGGGGGCGGGAAGCGGGTGCCATTGTCCGCCATGCGGCGCACGATCGCCGAGCGCATGACGGCGTCCCATCGCGACGTGCCGCACTTCTACCTGATGGGCGACGTGCAGATGGGCGCGGCGCTCGCCCTGCTGGAGCGGCTTGGCGCGGAGGAGCCGAAGGTCACCCTGACGGCGCTGCTCGTAAAGGCAGTGGGCATGGCCCTCAGGGAGCATCCGCGCGTCAACGCCCGGTTCGACGGCGACGCCGTGGTGCTGAACCGGGAGCGCAACGTCGGCGTGGCGGTGGCGGTGGAGGACGGCCTGTTCGTGCCCGTCATCCGGGCGGCAGACGGGAAGGACCTGCCGGCCATCTCGTCGGAGCTGCGTTCGCTGGCCGAGGCGGCGCGCGAGGGCAGGCTCATCCCCGAGCAGTATGAGGGCGGCTCCATCACCGTCAGCAACCTGGGCATGTTCGGCGTGAGCAGCTTCCTGCCCATCATCAACCCGCCCGAGTCCTGCATCATCGGCGTCGGCGCCATCGCCCGGCGCGTGGCGGCGACCGAGGATGGCGGCGTCGGCGTGGAGCCGATGATGACGGTGTCCCTGAGCGCGGACCACCGGGTGACGGACGGGGCGGAGGCAGCGCGGTTCTTCCGGACGCTCAAGGACCTGCTGGAGGCGCCGGAAGCCCTGGCGGCGTCCTGAGGCTCAGAGGACGACCTTATTGAGCGGGTATTCGATGATGCCCTCGGCGCCGGCGCGCTTGAGCCTGGGGATGAGGCCGCGGGCGACAGTCTCGTCGAGGACCGTCTCGACGGCGTAGCCGCTGTCGTCGGCCAGGTCGTTGACGGTGGGGTTGCGCAGGGCCGGCAGCAGTGAGAGCACCTTCTGAAGGGCGCCCTTGGGCACGTTCATCTTCAGGCCTACCTTGCTCTGGGCCAGCACGGCGCCTTTGAGCAGCATGCCGAGGTTCTCGATCTTGGTGCGCTTCCAGGAGTCGGCCCAGGCCTCGTGGGACGCGATGAACTGGGTGGTGCTCTCCATGACGGTCTCGACGATGCGGAGGCGGTTGGCCGCCAGGCTGGCGCCGGTCTCCGTCAGGTCAACGATGGCGTCCACCAGGTCGGGCACCTTGGTCTCGGTGGCGCCGTGGCTGAACTCCACGTTCGCCTCGACGCCGCGCTCGGCCAGGAACTTGCGCGTGACGTTGACCAGCTCGGTGCTGATGCTTTTGCCCTGGAGGTCTTGAACCGTGCGGATCGGGCAGTCCTGTGGCACGGCGAGCACCCAGCGCACGGGCACGAGCTGGGCCTTGGCGTAGACGAGATCCGCCACGACGACGACGTCGCTCTCGTTCTCGGCGATCCAGTCGGCGCCGGTCAGCCCCGCGTCCACCGCGCCCCGCTCGACGAAGCGTGACATGTCCTGGGGCCGGATGAGCCTGGCCTTCAGCTCCTCGTCGTCAATGGCCGGGTAGTAGGAGCGGGGGCCGATCTCAACGCGGAAGCCCGCGCAGAACAGCATCCGCACGGAGGTCTCTTGCAGGCTGCCTTTGGGTATTCCGAGGACCAGTTCGTTCATGGTTGTCCTCCCGTGGTCCCGACTGTCGGCGACGGGCAGCGGAGCCGTCTCAGCGGCGCGTCACGCACATCCTGCCCAGCGGGCAGCGTTCGCAGAGGGGTTCCTCGGGTAAGCAGAGCTTATCGGCGTAGTCGCAGAAGAACAGATGGACGGGCGCGTAGGCGTCGTCCTCGAAGGCCTTCGCGAGCGCGCGCTGGTTCTTGACGGTCGCCCGGTCGTCCGGCAGCAGTCCGAGCCGGTGGCTCATCCGCGCCGCGGCGGCCGAGCAAGGCAGCACGGGGACGTCGAGGCTGAGCAGCAGCACCTCGTCGGCCACGTCGCGTGGCACGGTGCTCAGGCGCTTCAGGCAGGTGCGCGCCTGTGCGGGCGTCAGCTCTGCCAAGAAGTCGAGGTTGGTACGATTGTGGACCTCATATAGCTCGCGCAGCAGCCAGACGAGCCGCTCGGCGCCTTCCATGGCCCACGGCGCCGAGGACAGGACGCCGGCCACCTCGGCCGGGTGGCTGACCCGCACCTCGTTCCAGTCCACGAACGCCCGCTTCAGCTCGTTAAGCGCGCGGGTGGCCCGCCGGACGCTGGTGACGTGGTAGAAGATGCTCAGGATGAGCTGGTTGAGGGGTGGGCGCGGCTTGCGGTTCTTCAGCCAGCCGTACTTCCCGGTGGCGTACTCGGTGAGGCCGACCGCCACCTTCTTCCGTCTGGTTTGCGACATCTCTTGGCCGACCGTCCGGAGTGGTGCGGATGAGCGTCAGGGGGCCTCGCGGAACTCGCGGTCCTCCCTGCGCGCCCGGTCAATGAGCTCCTCCAGCCGCATGGCCTGTCGGACTTCCTTGTCCTCCAGGAACTCCAGCACCGGCGTGAAGCGCAGGTCGAGTCGCTTGCCGATGAGCGACTGGATGTAACCGCGCGCCCGTTTCAGCGTCCGCAGCGTCTGCTGGACCTCTTCCTCGGCGCCGCGCACGGTGAGTCTGACCTTGGCGGAGCGCTGGTCCTCGCTGAGTTCGACGCGGGTCAGGGTGATGAAGCCGGCGCGGGGGTCCTTCATCTCGTAGAGGATGATGTTGCTCAGCTCGCGCCGCAGCAGTTCTTCGATTCGTCGCTTCTTGCGCGGGTTCATGGGGAGCCGTCGCGCTCGGGAGCATCAGAGCAGTTCGATGGCGTAGTCCACCAATTGCGCAGTGGGCAACCTGCGGACGGCCTGCACGACACGATCGAGCGTGCCGTTGATGTAGCGGCTGTCGTTGCCCACCTGGGCTACGGCCAGGACCGCGCTCTGGATGATGTCCTGGTTGTCCACCTCGGCCACGCTGACGTTGAAGTCCCTGCGCAGCCTGTCCTTCAGGCTCAGCAGTATGCGGCGCTTGTCCTTGAGCGAACGAGCGTCCGCGAGGCGAAGACGGATCTGGACCGTTCCGAGGATCATTGCTGCGTGGGCGCGCCCGAGGCGCGCGCCGCGCCCGCCGTTGCCCTGTCGCGCTTCAGGGCAAGCGTTCGCTTCACGGTGACGGTGGTGAAGCATTCTATGACGTCGCCGGCCTCGATGTTGTTGAACCCCTGGATGTTGATGCCGCACTCGCGGCCGGCCTCGACCTCCCGCACGTCGTTCTTCTCCTGGCGAAGGGACGCCATGTTCCCTTCGTGGATCAGCTCACCGTCCCTGGTGACGCGCACGCGGGCATTGCGTCGCACGGCGCCGTCGGTCACGTAGCAGCCGGCGATGGTGCCGTAGCGGCTGATGCGGAAGGTCTGCCTGACTTCGGCTCGTCCCACGAGCTCCTCGCGCTCCTCGGGCGCCAGCATGCCCTCCAGTGCGGCGTGCAGCTGGTCGGTCACGTTATAGATCACGTCATACTGGGCGATCTCGATGCCTCGTTCGGCGGCCATTTCGCGCACCCTCTCCTCCGCGCTGACGCGGAAGGCCAGGATCACGGCGTCGCTGGCGTCGGCCAGCAGCACGTCGCTCTGGCTGACGGCGCCGATGCCGCTGTGCACCACCTTGGCGGCGACCTCTTCGTCGCCGAGGTCGGCCAGGCTGTTGACCAGCGGCTCGAGGGAGCCCTGCACGTCGGCTTTGATGATGACGTTCAGCTGCTTGCTCTCGCCACTTCCGAGGCGCTGGAACAGGTTGTCGAGGGTGACGCGGCGCCTGGGCTGGAGGCGCTCGTGCTGGCGGCTGGCCTCGCGTTC
The DNA here is from genome assembly GCA_001303885.1 of Planctomycetes bacterium SM23_32. Taxonomy (GTDB): domain Bacteria; phylum Planctomycetota; class Brocadiia; order SM23-32; family SM23-32; genus SM23-32. Next base: position 4,979 of record LJUE01000204.1, read on the forward strand.
CTCGGCCACTTTGCGGGCGGTCTCCAGGTCGTCCACCGCTACGAAGGTGTCGCCCGCCTCGGGCACG
>LJUE01000205.1 GCA_001303885.1 Planctomycetes bacterium SM23_32
TGAGGTCGTCAAGGGGCAGCGCGAGGGGGCGCGGTTCGTCTTCGAACGCCATGACACCTTCGTGGTGGGCCGCTCCAAGAAGGCGCAGTTCTCGGTCGGCAAGGACCGCTACTTCTCCCGCTACCACTTCATGGTCGAGGCCAACCCGCCGCAGTGCCTGCTGCGCGACCTGGGCAGCACCAACGGCACCTACGTGAACCGTGAGAAGGTGAAGGAGGTGCTGCTCAGCGACGGCGACGTGATCCGCGGCGGGCTGACCTACATACGCTTCCGGCTCGCCGAGGCGCCGGCCGCCGCCGAACCGGTCGGGCTTGAGCTGGACGAAAGCCGCGCCAGCGCCACCCCCGCGCTGCCCGGCCGGCCCGGCCGGCTGCGATGCGCCGCCTGCGGCAAGCTGGCCGAAGACACCCAGCTCGGCCAGATCACGGACACCCGCATGATCACCTACGTCTGCGCCGACTGCCACCACCAGCAGTTCGACGATCGGCACCCCGTCGCGAACTTCGAGGTGCTGGAGGAGCTGGGCCGCGGCGCGCTCGGGCCGGTCTACAAGGCCCGGCGCCTCTCCACCGACAAGGTCGTCGCCCTTAAGCTGATAGCTCCCGCCGTCGAGCGCAATCCGATGGCTGCGAAGCTGTTCCTGCGCGAGATGCAGCTCGGCGCCCGGCTCGACCACCCCAACATCGTGCCCATCATCGAGATCGGCGAGTCCGGCGGCAACCTGTGGGTGGCCACCGAGTTCGTCGAGGGCGTGGACGCGGCGGAGCTGGCCCGGGGGCTGGGGGGGAGGCTGCCGCTCGGCGACGCCGTGGACATCGTCTGCCAGGTGCTGGACGCCCTGGAATACGCACACGGGATGAACCTGGTCCACCGCGACGTCAAGCCGTCCAACATCATGGTCAGCGGCGAGCCGGGCGCTTACAGGGCTCGATTGGCCGACTTCGGCCTGATGAAGAATGTGGACGAGGCGGGCCTCAGCGGCATAACGCGCACCGGCGAGGTGCGCGGCACCGTCCCCTTCATGCCGCCCGAGCAGGTGGTGGACTGCCGCTTCGTGAAGCCCCTGGGCGACATCTACCAGGCGGGCGCTACGCTCTACTGGCTTCTGAGCGGCCAGCACCCTCATGACTTCGACGCCCGCGATGCCCGCGGCGAGGTCAAGGACCCCTTCCTGGTAGTGCTTGAGGACCCCGTCATCCCGCTTCGCGGCTGCGACCCGTCCCTGCCCGAGGACGTGGCCGCCGTCGTCGAGAAGGCGCTGAGCAGGGAGCCGGAGGACCGCTTCGCCTCGGCCGTGCAGATGGCGCACGCACTGAGGGCGGCCGTTGGGTGAAGGCTGGCGGCCGGGCCGCCCTAACGGTTCAGCTGCACGGCAAGGAACGCGTCTGTTTCCTGTTGCCGCGCCGGCTCGAGGCGGACGGCCTCGGCGAACTCCGTGCGGGCTTCCGCGTCCAGGCCGAGGGCCAGGCAGAGCAGCCCCAGCCCGACGCGATCCTGGGCCGTCGGCGACGGGATGCAGGCCCGGTAGATGGCGCAGACGTCCGGCGGAGCAAGGCTGTCCCATGCGTGACCTCGGACGGTCCCTGCGGCGTCGGCGATCACGGCGGCCTGCCTGGTGACCGAGACCACGGTAACACGCCTCCCGTCTGCGAGGTCAACGGACGGGCGCCGGCCGGTCGTCAGCGCCTGGGCCCCGCGCTCACGCAGGGCGACGAGGCGCGTGGCCATGTCCTGGCGGGCCGCACCGCTGCCGGATGCCTGGTAGGCGGCCAGCGCCTCCTCGAACCTGCAGGCCGCCAGCAGGCGGTCGCCCGACTCCACCGTCTGGGCGGCGGTCGTGTCCCCCGCTGCGGGCGGCGTCGCGGTTCGGGCACCGTCCCTGAGTTGCTGCGCCCACTGGAGCCGCTGCTGCATCTGCGCCGTCAGGCTCGGCTCCGTTGCAGCATCAAGCAGCGCCCGATAGATGGCAATTGCGCCGTCATAGTCGTCCCGGAGCAGTAGGGCGTCCGCCTCGGCGAGCCGCTCCGCCGCAGTAGGCGGCGAACTCGGCGCTCCGCCCGGCGGCACCGGCGCGCTGACGGCCCTTGCTGCGGCGCTCTGGATGTCCTGTATCCACTGCATCCTGCTGTTCAGCTCGCCCTGCAACGTCGTGTCCGTCGCATCGGCCAGTGCTTCACGGCACTTGCTCAGCGCCTCGTCATATTGCTTCTCAATGACGAGCCGATCCACTTCATCCAGCACCATCCGCGACAGCCCGCCCGAACCCGGCGGAGTCACAGGGGCGGCCGCACCCGGCGGCGCAGCCGGCGTCGGCCAGGCTGTCCACAGAAGCGCCCCGGCCACGACAACGCAGCAGGCGATCCCAGCCACTACTGCCCGAGGGCGCTCTCGTGCCGCGCGGGCCCAGCGCCGCAGCCTGCTCTCCGGCTTTGCCTGGATAGGCTGCGCGTCGAGGAAGGCCTGGAGGTCGGCGGCCATTGCCGCCGCTGCAGGGTAACGATCGTCCGCCGACCTGCGCATCGCCTTCAGACAGATGGTCTCCAGGTCGCGGCTGATGCCGGGCCTCACGCGTGACGGCGGGTCGGGATCACGATGACATACCTTGAACAGGACGACGGGTGCCGGCCCCGTGTAGGGCGCCCGGCCGGTGAGCAGCGCGTAGAGGATGCCGCCCAGCGCGAACACGTCGCTTCGGGGGTCCGGGGCCTCGCCGCGCACCTGCTCCGGCGACATGTAGCTGGGCGTGCCGAGTATCTCATCGGCCTGGGTGAGCTGCAGGTCGGCTATCACGTCCTTCGCCAGCCCGAAGTCCATCACCACGGGCTCACCCTCGCCGTCTATCATGACGTTGGCCGGCTTCAGGTCGCGGTGGACGATGCCGGTCTCGTGCGCGTGGTGGACGGCGGCGGCGATCTTCATCGCCCAGACTGCCGACTCCCGCTCGTCGGGCGCGCCGTCCCTGATGATCTGCTGCAGGGATCTGCCTTCGACGAAGTCCATCGCCAGGAAGGGCACGCCCCTGTGCCGGCCGACCTCGTGGACGGAAACGATGTTGCGATGCCTGAGCCGAGCCATGGCGCGCGCTTCCGCCATGAAGCGCTCGCGCGCCGCCTCGGAGGTGGCGCCCGCCGCGGTGAGCATCTTCAGGGCGGCCACCTGGCTGGTCGCCGTGTGGCGGACTTTGTAGACGGCGCCCATCCCGCCGCGGCCCAGCGTCTCGAGGATCTCATACTCGCCGAACTTGGCCATCGGCTACTCCGGCTCTCTGAGCACGATGTGCGAGACGCCGCTTGCCATTCCCACCCAGATGCTGCCGTCGAGGTCAACCGTCAGCGACGTGACCGCGCTGTCTGCCAGGTGATCGTCCACGGTCCACGTCCGCCACACACGCCCGTCGGTGCAGTGCAGGCCGTGGGGGGTGCCGTACCACCTGCGTCCGCCAGGATCAACGACAAGATCGCGCACGAGGTACGTCTCTCCTCCCGAGGGAGAACGCGTCACCGGGTCCGAGTCGGTCGCTGCGGACGTCCTGGCGATCCACCTTTGCTGGAAGTCCGCGGACCACGCTTCGTGCTCCATGTGACCCCCGTCCGGCATAACGTCGGATCCTGCTCGCTCCAACACCGTCACTTGCGGCGGCCGGTCGGGGTTCCTCGGCTCTGAGCGGAACGTCCACTTCGTCCCGTCGAAGGACCCGTGGCCCTGCGAGCTGCCGAGCCACACGGTCCCGCCTGCATCCACCCCAAGGCAGGTTGGGTCCAGCGAGACCCCGGCCTGTACGAAGGGACAGGGGTAGCTCTGCCAGTCCTGCCCATCGAACGCCGACACCCCCAGTGGCCCACAGACCCAGACCTTGCCGTGTGGGCCGATTGCGATGCCCTGCACGAGGGTGGAAAGGGCGTCGATGCTTTCTGTCCGGTGAGTGCTCCAGCGCCGACCATCGAAGGAGGCCAGCCCCTGCCCGCCAGCCCAGACGCGGCCGGACGGATCGGTCGCAAGGCAGAAGATGATCTCGCCGGGCAGTCCGTCTTTCGCGCCGTAATGCCGCCATTGAGACCCGTTGAACCGCCAAACGCCACTGTCCCATGTGCCGACCCAGATCGAACCCTTGCAGTCCGCGGCCAGGCAGGAGGCGGCGAGGTAGAGGCGGCCGGGCGGGAGGCCGAAGACCTCCCAGTCCCGGCCGTCAAAGCGACAGAGCCGTCCGTTCACGGTCACCCAGAGGCGGCCAGCGTGGTCCACGGCCACCCTATCGGCCGCCAGCAAGGAAAGCCCCCCGGGCGGAAGGTCGTAGCGCCCCCAAGTCCCATCCCGTTGCGTCCAGAACGCGCCTCCACCCAGAAGCCAGATCCGGCCGTCCGGGTCGAAAGCGATCTCGCCGCCTCGAGCTCCCCCAAGCACCGGGAGGTCCTCTACGGGCACCCAGCGTTCGCCTTCGAACCGAAACACGCCGATGGGCCTTGAGCGCTTTGCGGCGCCGGGACCCTCGTCGGTCTCATAGGCGCAGGCGCTCAGGGCCCCCGACGGGTCCACGCTCAGGCTGCCGACGGTGTCGCCGGGCAGCCCCTCCGCGGCCCCGAACAGCCGCCACTCCCGTCCATCGAATCCGCACAGACCGATGTCGGTGCTCACCCAGACCCTATCGTCGCCGTCCACCACAATGTCGCGTGCGTTCTCGCCGGCCAGCCCGTGTACGGGCAGATAGACCTGCCATTGGTCGCCGACCTTATAGAAGACCTGGTAGCCCTGCACGCCCCCTTCGGAATCGCGAAGCACAGCAGTGGCCCAGACGTTGCCCTTCCCGTCCACAGCCAGGCCCTCCACTTCTTTGGTCGGCAGGCCATCCCCCTCCGTGAACGTGTGCCACGTGCTGCCGTCGTAGTGGCACAGCCCGGCTCGTGTGATGGCGAACCACATGCTGCCGTCCGGAGCGGCCGCCACGTCAGCAACGCTCTCACCCAGAAGGCCGTCTCCCCGCGAGTAAGTGTGCCATAGCCCGTCGTCGTAGCAGACGGCGCCGCGCCCCTCAGTGGCGAAC
>LJUE01000206.1 GCA_001303885.1 Planctomycetes bacterium SM23_32
CGGGAGGGTCGGGCCGTGGGCTGAATGGCGTTCATCACCAGCCGCCAGTGACTGCGCGAGCGGCCGCATGTGACAGAACTGTCAGACGCCTGTCAGCCCACCATGTCGTGGGAGGGGGTTTTCGGGGGTCTGTGGGCGCGCGGCCGTCACGCTCTTCGTGGCCTTCCGTGACCGCCAGAAGACCTCTGAGGGCCATACGGCCCGAAGCCCGCGTTTGCGGCACAAGGCTTGCATACCGTACCCGTGGTTGATGGTACGTGTGTCCTTAGTCTAAACGCACGGAAACATCGTTCTCATTCATCTCGGAGGGGGTGCCCAGATGGCACGGATGACGAGGCTGGCAGTGGCAGCGGCGGTCTTGCTGCTTGTGGTGGGCGGCACCGCCCGGGCGGCGCTGGTGTGGAGCGTGGAGACGGTGGCCGAGACGGACAACGTGGGGCGTCAGACGTCCCTCGCCCTCGACGGCAGCACGCCGCACATCGCGTATTATGACTACACCAACGGTGACCTGGAGTACGCCTACTGGACGGGTTCCGCGTGGGCTTTCCAGACGCTGGACTCCACCAACGACGTGGGCAAGATGCCGTCGCTGGAGCTGGACTCGAGCGGCGACTTCCACATCGCCTACTTCGACGAGACGAACGACGACCTCAGGTATGCTACGGGTGACACCACGTCCTGGAACACCAGCTCCGTTGACACCACCGGCTCGACCGGTTACTTCCCGTCGCTGGAGCTGAACAGCAGCGGCTATCCGGTCGTCAGCTACGTGGACAACACCAACACCAACCTGCGTTACGGCATCTACAACGGCTCGACGTGGGGCTTCTCGACGGCGGACAGCGCCTCGATCGCTTTCCAGACCTCGCTGGAGCTCGATTCCAACCTGCCTCGCATCAGCTACTACGAAAGCAGCAGCGACGACCTCAAATATGCGTCCTGGGACGGGTCGAGCTGGGCTCTCACCACTGTGGACAGCACCGGTGACGTGGGGCTCTACAGCTCGCTCGTTCTGGACGGCAGCGGGTATGGCCACATCAGCTACTACGATACAACCAATGGCGACCTGAAGTACGCCTATGAGGACAGCGGGGGCTGGCACCCCACGACCGTGGAGTCCACGAACGATGTCGGGCAGTACACCAGCATCGCCCTGATCGACGGCGAGCCGGCCATCAGCTACTACGACGTGACGAACGGCGACTTGAGGTTCGCCCTCTACGACGGGGCGGACTGGACGTTCTACACGGTGGATTCGACGGGTGACGTTGGCTGGAGCAGCTCCCTGCAGATCACGCCCGCCGGCTGGGCGCGCATTAGCTACTACGACGCAACCAACGGCGACCTGAAGTACGCGATGGCAACGCCCGAGCCCTCGACGGTGGCCCTGGCGCTGCTGAGCCTGGGGTTCGGCGGGTTCTACGTGCGCCGCCGCAAGAAGTAGAACAGAGCCTCTCCGCGTCCTCGCCTCGAGTCCCTCGGGGCGAGGACGCGCTGTTTGCGCTATCGGCCCGCGGCCAGCGTCCCGTTTGGGGCTGAACCATAGCGCCCCATGGGCTGCCGAAGGAGTGGCCAGGTGAGAGTGCGGGATCTCCTCGTAGTTCTGGCATGTGCGGTCGGGCCGGCCGTATCCGCCGAGACCCTCGAGTTGTCCCCCTATGGGAAGTGGACCGAGCAGTCCCTCCTTGATCCGGATCCGTCCGGCGCCTACGCGCAGGAACTGGCTGGACTGCCCTCCAGCTATGACCTGCGCCCCACCTACATGACGTCGGTGAAGGACCAGGGCGGCTGCGGGTCGTGCTGGGCCTTCGCCACGTACGGCTCCTTCGAGAGCTCCCTGCTCATGGATGGGGGTCCGGCCGACGACCTGTCGGAGAACCACCTCAAGAACTACCACGGCTTCGACTGGGGGCCGTGCGACGGCGGCAACAACTGGATGAGCGCCGCCTACCTGAGCCGCCTGGATGGCCCGGTCGCCGAGGCCGACGACCCCTACAACGACTACGACGACCGACCCTCGCCCGGCGGAGACCGGCAGTACTTCCTGCACGACATGCCCGTGTTCGACACCACCACCGAGATGAAGACCGCCGTCATGAACGAAGGCGGCCTCTACACCCACATGTACATGAACATGGCGTATTACGACTACGACAACGACACTTACCTCTACACCGGCGAGGCCGACATCAACCACGCCGTGACGATAGCAGGCTGGGACGACACCAAGGCCGTGGCAGGCGCGTCATCGCCGGGGGCCTGGCTCATCAAGAACAGCTGGGACAGCACGTGGGGGGACAACGGCTACTTCTGGGTCTCCTACGAAGACACGCAGGCCTGCCAGTTCGGGGCCTCGTTCCAGCCGGCTGCACACGACTACATCGTCGGCGTTTACTCCCATGACTACTTCGGCGACGTCGGGGAGATCAATACCCCTTACGCCCTGAACGTATTCCAGACCGACACCGCCGGGCTGCTGGGAGCGGTCGGATTCTACACTCAGGCCGACGGTGCCAGCTACGACGTGCGCATCTATGACGCCTTCTCGGGTGGCTCGCCCTCGGGGCTGCTGTGGTCAGGCACGGGGACGTTCGACTACCAGGGGTTCCACGTGGTGGACCTGGATACGTTGGTGTCCCTCGATCCGAGCGACGACTTCGCCGTCTACCTCTACCTGACGAACGGCGGCACGTATCCCCAGGCCATTGACTTCTACTATCCCGGCTACAGCTCGGCTTCCACTGCCAGCGCAGGCGAGAGTTTCTACAGCTTCAATGGCACCACGTGGACCGACCTTTACACGTATGACACGACGGCCAACTTCAGCATTAAGGCCTACATGGGCACGCCCGAGCCGGGCACCTTCCTGCTCGCCCTGCTGGCCGCAGGCGCCGCCGCCTGGGTGAGGCGGCGCAGGGCATAGAGCCACCCAGGACCTGCCTGCGGCCGCCGGACTGCATTCCCTAGCATTCGCGCAAAGCGAGGCCGGCAACGTCCGTTCGCCCGTTGCGCTGCACACACGCCGATCGGCAGTGCGCCACCGTAGCGCCCAGCATCCCGGGTTGAAAACGCGGACGGTCCAGGGTAAACTGTTGAGAGCGGAAGAGTTGGGATTGCCCGCGCGCGCGGCTCCCCGAGCCGCGTTGTCGTCTCAGGCAGGAGAAGGCCGGTGTTCGGACGCGTGGTGCGCCTGCTGAGGAGGGCGTTGCGGCCCGTCGGCCGCATCCTGGTGGTGCCGGCACGATGGCTGGCCCACCTGGTCATGCTCCCCGTAGACGTGGCCTTCCTGTTCTTCGACGTCCTCGTCGTCAACCTGAAGAAGACGCGCCTGTTTGTCAACGACTGCCGCGGCAAGGACTCCTACATCGGCGGCGTCTGCCCGCCTGCGCGCAAGTACACGAACCGGTTCCTCTTCCGCCTTGTGTGCCCTGAGATGGGGTCGGGTCCTCACGGCGTGGGGGCCGTCTGCCGGGCGGGCGAAGGTGTCCGTTTCCACCTGATCCGCGGCGCCTGTGTGGCGCTGGTCATCGGCGCGGTCACCTTCGGCGTCTACTGGGCGGGGGTCAGGTACTGGCCGACTCCCGGCGGAAGGCTGCCCGACGCGGAGAAGATCCAGAGGCTCTTCGCCGAGCGCGTGCGTGAGGGAGACGCGGCGCTGGCCCAGCAGGACTACAAGAGGGCCCGCACGCTCTACCTGCGGGCGCTCACACTCAGGGGCACCGACAGGGAACTGCGCTACAAGATCGGCGTCTGCGCCGCCGAGCTGGGCGACGCCGACGTCGCCCTGGCCTACTTCATGGGGGCCGTTGAGGGCGAGGCGCCGTATCTGCCCGCCCTCAACACGGTGGCCCTGCGGTTCTACGAACGTGGGGACATCGGCATGGCCGGCGCCTTTGCCAGCCGCGCCGTCGAGGCGGGCGGAGCCGATGCGCAGACGCATGCCATCCTGGCCGACCGCTACGTGTGGATGGACAGGGCCGAGGACGCCGCGGCCCAGATGGAGCTCGCCCAGAGCAAGGGGGCCACGGGGGAGGTCCTCACCGTGGCCAGGGCGCACCTGCTGATGCTACAGAAGGACCTGGAGGGGGCCGAGGCGCTGTTGGAAGCCATCCCCGAAGACTCGCCCCTCACGCCGCTGGCCGGGCTCTACCGTCTGGACGTGCTCTGGCACGCGGGCCGGCGCGAGGAAGCCATCGAGCAGTTCCAGGCGGTGGCGGGCAAGTTCTCAAACCTGCCGTGGCTCGCGCTGGTCCTGGTTGATTCCGAGTTCAAGGCCGGCCAGCGCCGCCAGGCAACGGCCGTGGCGCAGCAGGTGGCCAAGCGATTTGCCGACTCGCCGTTCGCCCGGCTCGACCTGGCGAAGACGCTGAGCCGCAACGGCGAGGACGGTCTCGCCCTGGAGGTGCTCGACGGCTGCGAGCAGGAGAAGGCGCTCCGCGTGCCGGCCGCCGTCCTCGCCGGAGAGATCTACCTGCGCAGAGGGCTGCCCTATCTGGCCGCTGAGCAGTCCGAGCGAGCGCTCATCGCCGGGCCCACCGATCAGACGGCTCTGATGCTCGCCGCCAGAGTCGCGCTGCAGAGCGGCGAGCCGGAGCAGGCCGTGCGCCACCTCCGGCAGGTCCTCGACGGGGCGCCCGAACGCGCCGAGACGTGGTTCCTCCTGGCCACGGCCCAGAAAACCACCCGGGACTTCGACGGTGCCGTGGCAAGCCTCCAGAAGGCCTGCGAGCTGCAGCCGAACGCAGGCCAGTTCCGGCTGGAGCTTGGCCTGGCGCTCATCGGCGCCGGCAAGCCCGAACAGGCCCGGGAGCAGCTGCTGAAGGCGGCCGAACTGACGCCCCGACCCGTGGTGCCTTACACGCATCTGGGCGTGCTGGCCCAGCAGGCGGGCGACAACGCGCTGGCGCGGGAGTACTACGGGAAGGCCATCCAGGCCGCCCCGGAGCGGGCGACCATAGCCGCCAACAACCTGGCCGAGCTGCTCCTGCACGCCGACGAGGACATTCCGCTTGCCCTGGCCTTTGCCTACTCGGCCCA
>LJUE01000207.1 GCA_001303885.1 Planctomycetes bacterium SM23_32
GGCGCCTTCCAGCGAGACCGAGACGCTATCCGGGTCGGCGTCTGGCGGCAGCAGGATCCGCATCACGCGCAGCGGCAGTGCCGGGCGGCCCGACTCGGCCGTCACTCTGGCACGCCCGAAGTCCGCTTGCCCGCCTGGCCCGGCCGCAGCAACCGCCGCGTCGGCAGCAACGGGCACGGCGAACTGCTCCGCCGACACGCACGGAAGCGCCAGGGCCAGCCACGCGGCCAGCACCATGAAGAGGCACTTGCCGAAGAGCGGTCTCCCTGGGGACACAGCGTTGCCATCACCTCGACCACTATGCATGACACGATCCTCCAGGGACCGCCTGCTGCAGGGCGTCATGGCACTCCGCGGTGCGCGACCGTCCACCGCTGCCGGCCCGGCGTATGAAAGCGCCGCAGGGGGGTGAAGCCCTGCGGCGTCGTTGGAAGCGCCGACTCGCGGGTGGTCCGCATCAGGTGCCGGGCCGCCCCCGCTGCGGCCCGTCAGTTCAGCCGCCATCCCCATATCCCCTTGCTACCGGCAGTCCGCCGTGCAGCCGGACCTCGAATGCGAACCGGCCGAATTGTAGCCCCGAATGCCACATTGTCAAGACGGAAAACGTTGTATCCGGGGGCATTAGGGAGCGGATCGCTGCTCCGTCAGGCCCCACCGCGCGCCCTGGCCCACGCTAACCTGCTGACTCCCCGTCCTCTTCCCCAAGCAGGCGTAGGAACGTCTCGGCGGTCAGGGGCGCGCAGCCCTCGTAGTGGTTGTTGACGTTCACGATGGTCAGGGCGCCCCGGCTGGCCTTGCCCCGGGCGATCTCCGCGGCGGCAGCGAATGCCCTCGCGGTCGTGGGCGACGACAGCGCCTTGTTGCCCCTGCGCCTGGCGCAGGCGGGTGCACCAATCAGGCGGCGTCCGGCCCGTTCAGGATCAGGCGTGGTCCCAGGCTTGCAGCAGCGCGCGTAGCAGCATGCCTCCGCGACTATGTCCGGGAACGGGGTATCCCCATCAGTGCGTCGAACCACACGGGCAGCGATGAGCGGCACCGACAGCATACTTGACGGCAACCCGCCCGGGGCGTAGCTTCTGGAGGGGCGCCTGTCGGGGCCGGTCCAAGACGCGCACTCGTGGGAGCAAGACCATGCGAAACGACGGCATTGTCCCTGGTCTATGGCTCTTGGCGGCATGGCTGACGGTGCTGGCACCTTCGGCCCTTCAGGCGGGGTCGCTGGAGTTCCGCTCCGAGGGCTTCTTCGCCTCCCCGGGTGCCCGAGTGAAACTCGTCCGCGAGCCGTGGCGCTATACCCCTCACCTGGACGTTGACGGCGCACTCGCCGTCGACATCGTCGGTCCCATCCTGCAACCGGGCTACATTGTGCTTTCCGGCGAGGGGACAAAGACGGAGACCGACGTCGGCAGGCGGCAGTTGGCCGAGTCCGGAGTGCTGGGCGGGTTCTCCGCTCCTTGCCGCAGGACCGTCAGCGAGTATGCCGGCGGGATCCTGGTGCGCATGGAGTACGGCCAGACGCCTCCCGAGGTGACCGAGGCCATCTGCCGGGTCATCCTGCCGATCGGTGTCTTCAGGAACCGCCGCGCCCGCTGGCGCGGAGGGGAGATGGTGCTGCCCGATGAGAAGCCCGATGCGCAACACCTTGTCTTCCTGAACGACCCGAAGGGCAACCTGTTCCGCTTCGACCTGGGTAACGGCCTGGAGCTGGGGCTCAAGTTGCTCTCCCCCGCCAAGGCTCTCGCCTTCGCCGATTGCCGCCAATGGAACGAGATGAACTACCACCTTCAGGCCACCTTCGACGGGCAAGAGATGCTGCTGTTCGCCTGCCTGCTGAAGCCGGACGAGCCCTTCCCCCAGGTAGAAGCGCCGACCGCCCCGGGCAGGCCACGGGAGGCCAGGGCATCCGCGCAAGGGGCGGTGCTCCAGGCGGGGGACGGCCTGTATGAGGTACTCGTCGCCAGGTCCGGTCAGGCGCAGGTCATGGGAGGGGGCGTTGCCTTGTTCGGCATCGAGGCTCCGTACGTGCGGGAAGGAGAGGCGATCTATCCCCTGACGGAGCAGGTGGGCTTCCAGGTGAGCGGCAGTCGCGTGGAGGTCGTCACCAAGGCCAAGGACAGGCCCCTCGGCCTGCGCCAGTCCTTTGCGGTGGACGAAGACGGCTGGCTGAACGTCTCGGCCGAGTTCGAGGGGCTGGACGCCGCCCGCCATGACGCCAGGGCCGAACTGGCCCTGCCCGTCGCGCAGTTCCTCGGCAACACCGTCCGGGCTGGCGATCGCTTTGTTGACCTTCCCAGGGAAACGGCCTCAAGGGCGATACTCCTTGACGATTGGGCAGGCAAAGTCCTCGACTACGACCTGCGACCGAACGGGCCGGACCACCTAACGCTCGTCTGCGACCGTAGGCGCACGTCGTATCTGAGCGACCCCCGGCAGTGGGGGCAGGACAGCTTCAAGATCGGCATGACGCCCAGAGACGGCGCCGTGGAGTACCGCTTGCACTTCTGGAAAGAGGACGGACCGCCTGCGGTCCCCGCCAAGGGCAATCTCCTGCGGGATGGCGCCAGCTTTGAGACCGGCCCCGACGGAGTTCGGCCATTCTCTTGCTACAGCTGGACGGAGAAGATGGTCGAGCCGGGAATCCGGCCGGCCTTTGACGCTACGACAGCGGTCCACGGCCAGGTGAGCCTGCGCCTTGGCGCCGAGGATTCCGTCAAGAAAGGGGATCCGCGTGGCTTCGCCTTCGTCGGGGCTGTCTTCAACCGCGTCGCCCTCAAGCGCGACCGCAGGTACACGGTGTCGGCTTACATGAAGGCGGACAGGCCGGGGATGGAAGCCGTGCTGTACTGCGGCGAGACGACCTGGGCCGGGAACGACTGGGGCGCCTTCCCCGTGAGCACGGAGTGGCAACGCTACCAGTTCCCCTTCTTCACGAACGACTTCAGGAAGACCGGCTACTACCTGACCTGGGCCGGGATCTCGCCGGAGTGCAAGGAAGGCACCCTCTGGATCGACGCCGTGCAGCTGGAGGAGGGAGGTTTGAGCCACTTCCAGCCCGCGGCCGAGGCCGGATTCGGCGTCGAGGTGGACAGCCCGGAGAAGCTCTTCGAAAGCGGCGCATCGTGCGGAGCCACCTTGCGTGTGCGGAATAACGGCGCAGGGCCCTTCGCCGGTGCCGTGGCATACGAGGTCAAGGACTACTGGGAGCACGTGGTGCGGTCCGGCTCGGTGGCAGTTGACGTGCCGGCGGAGACCACCGCCGCCTATCCGCTCGATCTGGGCAGACTGCCGTGCGGCTACTACCGCGGTTACTTCACGGGGCCGGGAGGCGATGTGAAGGAGATCATCTTCGGCGTCTACCAGCCGCAGCCGCTTGTCGCGCTGCCGGAGGACTGGCCGCTGGCTTGCCACAACGATCCATCGCCGCTGGTGAGAAAGCTCGGGTTCGGTTCCGTGCGGGCGTTCGAGATCTTCGAGTTTGCCGGCATCGCTCCCGAGGAGCGGAGGTTCGACTTCTCCCGCTGCGACCGTATGGTGCGGGAGGCGGAGCGGTGCGGCCTGACCGTCATGCCCATCCTCGGGGGATTCGAATGGCCGTCCTACCGGCCCGAGCCGCCCATCCCGCCTTACGCCCAGCAGCAAGTCACCATGAGTACAGTCGGGGGCGGTCGGCGCCTGGTCTGGCCGACGATAGGGGCGTGGAAGGACTACGTCCGAGCCCTGACGAGCCACTATAGAGGGAAGATCACTTACTGGGAGGTCCTGAACGAGCCGAACCTTAGCATGACCCCGCAGGAGTATCTCCCCTATCTGCAGGCTGCGTACGAGGCGGCCAAGGAAGGCAATCCGGACTGCAAGGTGGTCGGCGTCTGCGCCACCACCGATTTCGCCGGGAAGCCGGGGTCTTTCACAGGTAAGGTCCTCGAGCTTGGCGGCGGCGCGTACTTCGACGTCCTGTCGGTGCATCTCTACGACACCAACCCTCCCGAGCGGTCGCTCGGCGCCGGCTCGGACCAACTGCTGGAGGGCTGGCGCAAGACCATGAGCGGAACCTATGGCAAGGAGGCCCCGGTGTGGCATTCGGAACGGAGCTTCATCGCCCGTCAGATCGCCTATTCCCAACGCGAGGTCAATGTGCCCGTGGAGTACTGCGACGAGCCGCAGTTCCTGATCGACACGTTCAGGCACAAGGCGGAGTACATGATCCGGGAAACGCTCCTCGACGCAGTGGCCGGGAAGGGAGGGCGGTTCTTCTGGTTCGGTCTCTTCGACTACGAGACCTGTTTCATAACCGTGCGCTACTTCCAGCCCTACGGCCTGGACCACGCCGAGTTTGACCAGTCTCCGTGTCCTGAGCTGATCGCCGCCAACGGTCTCGCGAGGGCCCTGGCGGGGATGTCCCATCCTTACCGACAGATCCCGTGGGGCGACGGACCGCGCTGCGTGGTCTTTGCCGGCGAACGGGGTTCCGTGGCCGCACTGTGGGACTGGAAGGGCACGAGCCGGGTCGCGATCGGAGTGGGACAGAACCCGTGCACCGTCCTTAACTTCTTCGGCGAACCGATCCCCACTTCGCCGGGCGAAGATGGCGAGATCGCCGTGGAGCTGGAAGGCGCGCCGAAATACCTGTCGCTGCCCGGACAGGACGGCGAGGCCGCCTGCCGGCTGCTTGAGCAGGCGCTGCCGCAGTCGCTCCGCGAGCTCCAAGATGTGCCCGGCCTGGCCGGGCGCTGATGGCGGCGGGGGTCCCGAAAGAAGATGAGCGCGGCGGCACGAACGACCTCCACGCCCTGCGCCGCACCTTTGGCACCCACCCTCCTTCGCGGGCCGTAGCCCGCTTCGGCGGGCGAAGGCCTGAGCAGGATCAGCGTCGGCCCCCGGACCGCGCAGGCCGCCCTGCACCGCTCATCCCTCGGCCTCACCATGAACGCGGCTTGCGAGCGGCCTGAGGCAAACGCGTCGCGAGCCCGAAGGGCGCCGCCCTGCACCGCTCATCCCTCGGCCTCACCATGAACGCGGCTTGCGAGCGGCCTGAGGCAAACGCGTCGCGAGCCCGAAGGGCGAGTCCCGCAGGGATGCGGTCCCGCAGGTGCGGGACGCACAACGTCTACACGGATCCGGCGCTGCTCGACGTGGCTGGTGCGATGGAGGCGCTGCCGGGGATGGAATGGTCTTCCACAGCCCAGCCAACGGGGGGGGTGATCCCCTAGCCGGCCAGTTCAGAGGCGAGTTGCTCCAACAGGAGGCGTTTGGTACGCTCCTAGAGGCCAAGATACTGGTGCAGAGATGGCGGAGATGCTGGAGCGAGGCCAGGCGTCCCA
>LJUE01000014.1 GCA_001303885.1 Planctomycetes bacterium SM23_32
CTTACAGGCCTGTTCCTATCTCCACCGCAACGCTCCCCGGTGTGGGAATCGTTGCGATGAGGCCCCAGGTCCCCTGCTCACGGGCAAACGCGTACACGTTGGACCACTCGGCGTCCTCGCCATCACGAAGCCTGAACCGGAACCGGCAGGACACCAGGCCGAGATTGCCCTTAACAATCGCGGCTATCCGCGTGCATTCCAGGGAAGCGGGATCGAGTATGCTCTGCGCCTGCCACGCCCAGAAGCGCTCGAGTTCCTCTCGAGCCTGGCTCGGCCCGGTCGTGCGGATGCGACCGTCTTCTCCCGGCGTCGCGATGATGTAGGCCGTCGGTGACGCGATGGCGAGCACGGCCTCTGCGTCCTGTGCACAGACAGCATCTGCCACTCGACGGCCTGCCGCGATGAGTTGGTGGTCGTCGCCTTCAACGAGGAGGGCGGCTCCCTCCCCAGGCAGGAGGCGGGTCGAGACGTCTATGCCGATCGTCCCCGGCTTGACGCTCAGAGTCAGCTCTTCCGCCCCTCGTGCGACTTCGAGGCCTAGCTGGGCATCGGGTGGGTCGTCGGCATGCCGCTTGACGATCTCAATGAACTGGTTACCTTCACTGACGTGCTCCCCCGCGTACGCGAGGATACGGTCCCCGGGCTGAATGCCGACTGCCTCGCCCTGACTCCCGGGCACGGCTCCCGTGACCGTCACTGTGGGCTGGAAGAAGAACGGCAACCCAAAGACGACCTGCCATTCATCGCCCTCTCGCTCTGCGATCACGAGGGAATGACTGGTCATCGTCCTGCCGTCTGGGAACGTGTCGAGCGTACCGAGGCCCACAAGGGCAATGGTCCCCATCAGGGCCAGATCCCGCTGTGCGATGTCATGTTCCTTGGGGCTATGGCCGCTCGCGAAACGGGCGGTCAGCGCCCGCAGGTAGCCTTCCTTGTTCAGCACAAGCGCCCCGTTGGCCCGGTTGGGCGGGTCGACGGCAAGGACAAGACTCTCGCTGCAGGTCGCCGCGACCGCCTGTACGTCTTGGTTCGCCCAGGCCGACTCAATCCTGTCAAAGAGCGCGCTGATCTCATCGGCCTGGTCCGCAGCAGCTCCCGCCAGCGCCAAGACAGTCGCCAGGCAGGCTGCTCCCAGCATCTTGCGCGCGGACGCCCCTTTTCGACCTTGTTTCATGTCTTGTCTCCCCGCGGGCAGTGCCCGACCGGCATTGTAGCGCCGGTGCCAGCGGTTGGTCAACGCCTCTGCTGCTGGCAGTCGCGCTGGAGGCGGCAGGCCACTTCATCCAGGTCCTCATCCGCTGTTTCACCCAGATGTTCACCCAACTCCTGTCCGCTCCTGTCGCCTCCGGACACACGATGGCACAGAGGGCGGGAAAGGGGACCTGCGTCGGAAGCTAGGAGTCGGGAGGCGTGGCAAGCCTACCATCGGATCGCGACGCCCCAATGACCCGCACGGCGGCGTATGAGACCGGCTCGAAGTGCCTGAGCCAGAACCGCGCTCCCTGCGCGTTGTGTGCCTCGAAGTCCACGGCACAGCGGCCGTAGCCGGAGTCGCGCGCCCAGCGCACGGCCTCGCCCAAGAGGGCTGTGGCGACTCCTTGCCCGCGGTACTGCGGCAGCGTGTAGGCGCCATCGATACTCGCCGTGCATGGGTCTTGGAGGACCCAGCCCGCCTCCGGATTGGCGGACCGGACCGTGATGTAGCCTACCGTCCTATCATCAAGAAGGGCCAGGAAGCAGGCACGCTCTGGGTCCGTCAGATGCGCTTCCACCTCGGCTGGGGCCGGGGGAACTTCCGGCGGGAGGAAGACCGGGGCATCGGACAAGTGCCCCGTCAGCTCCGCCATCAGACTCGTCCAGCGGCGCCCCATCGGCCAACATGCAGATGAGATGACAGACACGTCCGTCGGCCGCCCACTGCCGTGCGAGAGCTTCGTACATGACCCGGTAGATCTGGGGACATCCTGCAGGCACGGTGGCATGTGCCCACTCAGGCATGAGGGCGCACCGCCAGCCGTGCCACTCGGGGATGGCGAGCCCAATCCCGTACCCAACAAGATGGCCGTCTCGCTCAACGGCTACGCCTTGCTCGCCGGCGGCCAGCCCCGCCAGCTTCCGAAGTACCCCCTCTCCATCGGCGTGGCCCGCCGGCAGCAGTGGCTGTCGTTCCCGCGCCTTCCTGTAATTGCCGGCGAATAGCGCCGCTGCTTCTTCTACCAGACTTCGGGGCAGGGCCTTTACCTCCAAGCGGCTTGCCCGGCTTCCCATGCCCTCAGGGAGTTGCTGGCCGCGGATTCCCGCTCCATTCGGCCCCGTCGGATCGGTCATGCGGCGGTCTCCCAGCAGGACAAGGGCGGCCCGTCGGGGCCACCGGAAGCTAATCCAATGAAGCCAGCGACTACGTCGCTTCCCCGTGCTGTAGGGGCGGCTTTGCGCTCTGGCTCTGCGCCTGCGATCTCCTCTCCCTTTAGATCGACTGACTCAGGACCTCCCTCAACTCCCGTTGCCTCTTCAGCAAGGCTCACGATCAGGAGAGCCCTCGTTGAGTCAGCAGCAGTCAAGCGGACGGTATCGACCCGGTCTTGCTTCTTGGACATACCGTGACACCTCTCTGCGTGGCGATCGGGCTGCCCGAGTTGGACCATTCCTTGTATGCAGGCGCCACGGCGCTTGCCCTGTTCAGTCCGCTGTCTCGAGGTAGATGATCTTCTGCACGTTCACAATCACGGTCTTGTCGGGGTCTGCCTGCTCTACCACGATGAACCCCCCTGCCGCTCGTATGAAGGTCCCGGCTATGGAAGTCCCCCCCTCCAGGTGCGCGATGACGCGCTTCTGGGCGATGTCGGCGAAGGGGTCGGAAGCGTCCCTTTCCATGCGCACGATGAAACGCTCTTGGGGCCTGCCGGCGAAGGCGTCGGGCATCATCCGCCACTGCACGGGTTCCGCCGTTCGCGCCGCATACGTCGAGCTGGCGGACGCGCGCGATGCCCATTGCCGCGTGCCATCCTGGCCGACGAGCTCAACCGCATCGATCTCGTTCCATCCCCTCCTCCGGCTCGTGTCAAGGTAGATCTTCACGGACTTGGTCACGACGTCATCTGTTGCCCAGATCGTGAAATCGGCCGGTGCATCGGTTGTGGGGTCGGAGCCTTCCCACAGCACGTGCTCCTTGCCGTCTTCAAGGATGGCAGCGACCTTGCTCACGGCGCCCGGGTTGAAGCTCTCCCGTATGCTCACCTCGAACACAGTGACCGCCTTATCGAAGTCGACGCGCAGCCACTCGACTCCGTCATCCGGGTTCAGCGAGGCCCAAGCAGTCGGGATGTCGCCTGCTTGCTGCGTGTCAGGAGCGCCGGTCGCCTGTTCGGGGCCCCACGCTCGAGCGCCCGGCGGAAGCTGGTGTGGGCCTGCCGGTACGGCCGGTTGAGCGGCCTCAACCTGGTCTGGCGCCTGCGCGACGCAGGGCTGGGCGGACATCCACGCCCAGGCAAGGAAATAGAGGATCCCAACGCCTCTCACTGCGCCTCTCATCTCTTGCTCCTTTCAGTTGACCGGGCAGTAGGGCCAAACGGCCTCAGATGGAGGCCATCGCTCGTATGGGCGCCATGGCTTTCGGCAGACACGCGGATGCAGGGACAGACACACGCTGTTAGACGCCGTGGAGACGGTTCCGTTCCCTTCCTCTACGGGGGCATGCCGCGCCCGCGCCGGACACGCGATCGGAATGAGGGATCCCGTGCGCACTTGGGCACAGCACACGCTCGTACGTCGTTAGCGACACCGTCATCCCAAACGCTTCCGGGCAGTGGCAGGCCCCCTGCTGCCGAAGCCCAGGAAACCTAAGCGCCCGCCGCCGCAGATGTCAAGCCTGCCTTGCTTCCGTTGCCGGCCTCCCCGTCACCCTCACCTGTGTCGCAGCGAGGACGAGGACGCGGGTTAGGCATGACCACACGGCCGGCGTTCACGCCTTGCGCCACACGTTCGGCACCCACCTGAGCGAGAACGGCGTCGCCCCACGCATCGCCCAGGCCGCCATGCGCCACTCGTCCCTCGACCTCACCATGCACTCGGCTCGCGAACGTAGAGAGGGAACGAGTCGCGCGGCCGAAGGCCGAGTCCCTCAGGGATGCGACGGCGAAGCCGCGCACAACGACTACACCGAGCCGACGCTACTGGACGTGGCGGGCGCGCTGAAGGCGCTGCCCGGCCTCTCGCCTAACGAAGCGACACCAGGAGCAGCGGCGGGCGAGGTGCCAGCCACGGAGCATAGGACCTTCCCGATGCCGCCTGCTTCAGTTGCGAGCGGCATGGCCGCCCAAAAGGGCGCTTAGGCAGCCGGGACATCTTCACGGACGAATACCCTGAATGTAGTCCCTTTGCCCACCGCGGTCTCTATCTCGATTCGGCCGTTGTGCCTCTTGACGATCTCGGCGACGGTGGGCAACCCGAGCCCGACCCCCTTTTTCGGTTTCGTGGTCTGGAACAGTCCAAAGACCGCGGCTCTTGCTTCCGCGTCCATGCCGCGACCGTTATCGGCGACGCTGAGCATGATCTCGTCTTCTCCGGTCCTCGCGGTAGCGACCGTGACCATTCCGTCGCTCAGGGGGCACGCGTCCAAAGCGTTGCTGACGAGGTTAACGGTACAGCGGTAGATGCCCATGGCGTCAAACCTAGCGGCCGCGACGTCCTTGCCCGGGTCGAACCTTATGTCAATCGCCCGCGCCCGCGCTTCCTCTCTGAACAAGTCCACGACGTGCTGCACCAGCTCGTTGAGCCCCCCTGCCTTCGAGTACTTCTGCACGCCGGGATCGTGGGCGAGCACGTCCATCGACAGGTCCGCGAGCCGTTCGATGTGGCGGTCGAGGATGTCCCATGCAATCTTGACCTGCTGGAGGTCTTCGGAGTTGATGGCCTTCTTTATCACGTATGAGCCGGCCCGGAGCGCCTGAGCGATGTTCTTTATGCAGTGGGAAAGCCCGGCAACGGTCTCCCCGATCGAGGCCAGCCGCAGGGCGGACACGCTCTGCTGGATGAACTTCTGTTTTTCGGCCGCCAGCGCGACCTCGGTGGCATACTGCCCCATGAACCACTCGTCGTCGCTCGAGAAGTATCCCTTCTTGGCGTTGGCAACCGTTATGACCCCTATGACCCGGCCTTCGGGATCATCGACCGGCACAGCGAGGAATGAACTCGTCTTGCAGCCGCACTTCTCGTCGTAATCGCGATTGAAGGTCGGGACGCCGCCGAGTTGATTCGCCGTGTAGATATCCCGCAGGTTGACCATCCGGTTGTAGCGAGCGGCGAACCCGACGGCGCTGTTCTCGTCGAGGTCCATCACGACCCTCCGCGGCTTCCCTTTCAGCGTGAACTGCCCATGGAGGGCCGGCGGCTCGCCCTTGAGGAACAGGACGAGGCTCCGCTGAGCGCCCGTGACCTTGCGGGCTTCCCCGGTGATCTCCATGACCGTCTCGTTGAGGTCGAAGTGGGAGCGAAGCCGCTCATGGATGGCCATCAGGGATTCCACGTTGACGATGGTATCCTGGAGCTGCTGGGAGTCGCTGACCCCTCGGGCCAGCTTCAGCAACTGGAAGGAACGCCCCTGTTCGGATCTGACCAGATGAAGGAAATCGCAGTCAAGGCAGTTCATCTGCCGGGCACAGGGCGCAAGCACCTCGTCGCCGGAGAGGGTTCCGCCAACCGCCCAGCACAACCTGCCCGCCTTCTCCCCCCCGTTGACTCCGTTGCTGGCCTGGTCGGTAGCCACAACACACGGCTGCGCAGAGCCAGGACCGTGCGCGCAGTCTTGGAAACCCCAGCAATTCAGCTTGCCTGATGCCGCCTCGCTCATTCCAGCAGCCGTGCAACAGCGTCCAGAAGCTCCTCGGCCTTCACGGGTTTCTCCAGATACTCCTGGGCATCGGCCCTCATGACGCCGTCCAGGGGGTATTTGCTTTCATGGATGTGCTGGGCAACCCCCGTCAGGAGCACCACGGGCGTATGCTCGTTGCCCGGGGTGGCCCTGAGCCTGGCACAGAAGGCGAACCCGTCCATTTCCGGCATCATGATGTCCAGCACGATCAGGTCGGGCTTCTCAGCGCCCACCTTGGCCAGCGCGTCCTTCCCGTTGAAGGCGCAGAGAGACTCATACCCTTCACCTTCGAGCACCATCTTTATCAACTTAGCCTCGTCCAGATCGTCCTCAACTACCAGGATCTTCGCCGTCGAAGTCATCGCCCTCTCCCTCTTGCGGAAAAGTTGGCCTCGGAAGCAGTCCTGCCGTATCGACGATCTCGGGCACACTTCCCTCCCACTCTATTGCCTGGATGTGGACGCCTTTGACGCCGGGGACCTCGCGCGCCTGCTGTATCAGCTCCACGGCGATCCTCGCCCCTTCCTCTTCCTGGTTGCGCCGGGCTTGTTTCTTGTCCTTGCCGGCGGACTCCTTGGCCTCGGCCATGCGGTCCATCAGGGAATCGGGCACACTGACCCCCGCCACGGAGCTGTTCATGTACTTCAGCATGGCCAGGCTGCGAGGCACGATGATCCCCGCCAGTATCGCCGTCCGTTCGTGCAGTCCCATGTTCCGGACGAGCTCCATCTGGTGGGCAAACCGGGCCACATCGTAGACCCCCTGGGTCTGGATGAAATCGGCGCCGGCCTCGACTTTCTTCTTCAACCTCAGCGGACGAATCTCGATGGGGTCGCCCAGGGGAGTCCAGGCTGCGCCGATCAGAAGAGGCGGCCGCATCTCCACGGGGTCGCCGCCCTGCTGGCACCCCTTGTCCCGCAATCCCTCGAGGATGGAAACAAGCTGTATCGAGTCCACGTCGTACACGTTCTTCGCGCCGGGATGCCCCTTGAGCCTTCCCGCCGCTCCGAAGGACTGGTGGTCCCCGGCAATGCAGAGGCAGTTCCTGATGCCCAGGGCGCAGGCCCCCAGAATATCGGACTGAATGGCCAGCCTGTTCCTGTCCCGGCAAGTCATCTGCATGACCGGTTCCAGCCCTTCCTCCATGATGAGGACGCAGGAGGCGATGCTGGACATGCGCACGACTGCGGTCTGGTTGTCTGTGATGTTGAAGGCGTCGGCGATGCCCCGGAGCATCCTGGCCTTCTCGGTCACCACGCTGGCGTTGCAGTCCATCGGCGGGCCGATTTCCACTGTGACGGCGAAGTGCCCCGCACGGAGGACGCGTTCCAGGTTGCTGCCGCTTTTCATTGCTCCGCCTTTCCCTGTCCGATCGCTGCCGGCGCTGCCTCCGGATGGATCACCTTGCGGGGTCCCCCGTGATGGCTAGTGGACCAGTCTCGCGGGGGCAGTATCTCGGCCAGGCGGTCGAGTGTGCCGAGTTTCTTCATCCGCTCCACGATGAGCGCCCAGCCGCATTCCACTTCCGGGTTTATCTCGCACTTGCCGTCCCGGCTCCCGCCGCAGGGGCCATTCAGAATGGACTTCGAGCACCGCGCGATGGGGCAGATGCCGCCGGTCAGGTGCAGGATGCAGTTGCCGCACCCGGCACACATCTCCAACCAGACGCCAGGCTCCACCGCGGCGCCGAAGAACTCCGTGTTGACGCCGGGGAAGACGGGGACCGTCTCCAGCGTCTGGGCAAGGAAGTTCACTCCCACCCCGCATCCCAGGGAGACCACGGCTCCCACGCCCTCATCCTGCACTTTGCGCGGCAGGTCGGCAACAAACTCCGGTTCGCACTGCCGCGTCACGCAGTCTTCGAGGATTTCGACCTCCTTCTCGTCTCGCAGGAAGGAGATGCGCAGCCCCGCCGCCACCACCTTCACCTCGGCCTCGCCGCCGGCCAAGCAGACGGTGGCGCACGTTCCGCACCCCAGGATGAGTATGCGGCGGTAGTCGTCGACGAAACCTCTTATCTCCGCCAGCGGCTTTCTCTCCGCAACGATCACCTTCGCCTCTCCTCACTTGCGCTCCGTATCCGACTCAGCTTCCTCTGGGACAGCTCCCAGAAGGCCGTCCAGGAGGCCTCGGCGGAGCGCTCTGTCCGCCAGTAGTCAATGCGCTCCGATTCCAACCCGATCTCCGCCAGGACGCCCTTCGCCCGGCGAATGCGCTCCATGACCCGCTGCTCGGCCGTGGGATACAGGCACGACCCCTCGCTGCATCCGATGACGACCAGGCCGTCGGCGCCGACCTCGAAAGGGCTCAGCAGGTCGGCAACGCTGAGCCTAGCCACACAGGGGACCAGCACCGGCACTATCCCCCTGGGGGGGTATTCCTCCTGCGCCCGGCGGATGAAATCCCGGCCCGTGATTTCAAAAAGACAGCAGTAGGAGACGATCACGGCTGCCTCTGCGCCCGCTCGCTTCTTCAACTCCATCACCACGGGCTGGACCATCTCCCGCATCTGGTTGGTGCCGAACCTCTTCAGGGCGATGGCGGCCGCGGGGCACTGGGCCGCGCAAAGGCCGCAGGCCATGCATTCCTCCTGCGGCATGGCAGCGGTCTGTTCCACGGTAGCCACTCCAAAGGGGCATATCCGCACACAGGTCAGGCACCCGGCACAGCGCTCCTCGTCGACCAGGGCCCCCGTGGTGCAGGCCAGGCAGCGCCTGGCTTCGGCGAGGGCTTCAGCCTCCGTGAACCCGCGCTCTATCTCCGAGAAGTCCCTGACCCGGTCTTCAGGGGACAGCACCTCGGCCGCCACCGGGCTCAGCACGGGGACCTTCTCGGCGACCTCGTCGGGGATCTCTCCGATGTGCGGCAACTCCATCGGGGGCTGCTCCAGCAACTCGTCGGTCTCCAGGTAGTGGACTATGGCCTTCGCCGCCCGGTGGCCGTCGAAGACCGCCTCCACGGCCGAGCCCGGTCCGGTGGCCACCTCGCCGCAGGCGAACACTCCCTCCCTCGAAGTCGCCAGCGTTCCCGGATCCCACCTGATCCTGTCCGGTCCGTCCGTTTCCACCCCGGAACCTCTCAGACAGGTCAGGTTGCCTCTTTGACCGATGGCGATGATCAGGTTGTCGGCCACGATCGTAGCGGTATCGTTTTCGTCAAACCGGGGGCTGAACCGGCCGTCCGAGTCGAAGACGGCCGTGCAGCGCCTCAGCTCCAGCCCCTTCAGTTCCCCATCCTCGCCGAAGACCGAGCGCGGTCCCCAGGAGGGCATTATCTGGACGCCCTCTTCTTCGGTCTCCTCGACCTCCCACGACCACGCCGGCATCTCCTCCCGGGACTCCAGGCAGACCATGGTGACCTTCTCGGCTCCCAGGCGCCTGGCTGTCCGGGCCACGTCAACCGCCACGTTCCCGCCCCCGATCACCACGACGCGCCTGCCCACCGCCGGCGGCTGAGACGAGAGAACGGTCCGCAGGAACGGCAGGGCAAGGAGAACGCCCCGGCTGTCAATACCGGGAATAGCCAGTGTGCGGCTCTCCGACAACCCCGTGGCGATGAGAACCGCGGCGAAGCCCTCCGCAAACAGGTCCTCCAGCAGAAGATCCTGGCCCACGGTCACGGCCGTCCTCAGTTCCACTCCCCGGGCCAGAATGTCGTCAATGTCCTCTTTGACCACGGCGTACGGGAGGCGGTAGCGCGGGATCGCGTTGCCCAGCAATCCTCCGGGCGTCGCGGACCTTTCAAAGACGACCGGTCGAAAGCCCTCCCGGGCCAGGTCGCCGGCGGCCGTCAGGCCCGCAGGGCCGGAGCCGATGACGGCGACCTTCTCCCGTTTCTGCGGCGGCCCTCCTGCCGTCCGGCGGGACAGGCGGTAGTCCCTCATGGCTTCCACGACGAAGCGCTTGAGCCGCATCAGGCCCACGGGCGCGTCTACCTTGGAGCGGCGGCAGCTCTGCTCGCAGGGGTGATGGCAGATCCGTCCGCAGACGGAAGAGAAGGGATTGGCCTCGAGGAGGAGCTCCAGGGCGTCTTCATACCTGCCTTCCACGATGAACTCAACCAACTGGCGGGTGTCAGTGTGGACCGGACACGCGGCCGTACAGGGAGCATAGACCGGTTGCTGCTCTTGGGCGAGCCTGTTGCCAGACATCGGCCTTCTCCCCACAAGGGATCCCTGCCCGTCCAGGATTCTACAGCCGCCGCTGCCCGGTTACAACCCAAGGTCTTCCACGTCACATCGGTGTCTCGCCGGACTCCGCCAGCGGTGCGAGCGCAACTCCCTTGGCGGCTCCTCAACTGCGAATCCCGCCGGCCCGCCCGGGCATCCGCGTTGCGCCCCGAGAGGCCCAGGAGCCATACTCACGGCACTGCCGCCGGCCCCAGGTCACGCAAGGCGCGCCAGAGACCTCCCCCAGACTGGTCCATTCCCACAGACCGGGCCGGCCTATGGACGTAGCCAGTCCAGTAGGCCGAACTCGTGAAGGACCGAAACGATGTGGCACGTGGCAAGGCGAGGGCTGACGCACGGGAACTCCTCGTAGCCACTGTCGCAGTGCAGTTCACCGTGATCCCAGAGGCCATTGTCCTTCTGGTTGTGGCGGAGCCACGGGACCCTCTTGAGCACCCTCGCACGCGCCCACGTCATTGAGTACCAGAAGCTTAGAGCTGACGCTGGACGGACCAGCTCCTTCCGCTCCATCCGGCAAGAGCCGTGGCGGGCCTGTTGCGCTGTTGGTGTGTGCATGTTGGCATTCTGTGGCCGCAACGGATGGGTGTTGCCGTATTGTCTGTCCCCAATGGCGTTGCATGCAGCAACTGAGCGGGTTTGCTATTGCAGTGACGGATAGTACGGGCTAGAATAAGCCATACGCACGCATGGTGGCCACTGGCTGAACTTGGATCTCGTGGTCGGCCCCCATTTGGCGCCCTTTTCTGACCGCTCGACTGTTACTATAGTGCTACCGCGGGGGGCGAAAAGGGCCAGTACCGTACCAGTTCGGTACGGATTCGCAGGATGTTGTAAAGTTTTTTATGGTAAGGCTTTGCGTCGTACTGCGGTACCGGGCAAGGAGTTACGGAAACCCCCCTGTACGGGTTGGGAAACCGCCGCTCTGTCCTACTGAGCTACGGGCGCACCAGTAGTAAGCCGCTGTCAGATAATGCTTTGCAGTTGCAGCTCTCTTCAGTGCCGCGCTTCGATTCTGCCTGTCTTCCCATTCCGTTGCCGTGGCATGGTGCGCGCAACGGCTACCTATCTTACTCGCAAGCCACCCGGAAGCCAAGCACCTGCCAGCGCCGCGACGTGCCGCGCATGACCCATTTCGTCGCCTTCCTCACCGAGGGGGGACCGAGGTGCACATCCAGCGGTACCAGCAGCAACTGCTCGCGGAGCATTCGGATTCCCACGGCGCGTCTGTTCCTCACGTGGCCCCACCGCCAGCTCACATGCCGGACGCACGGGGAGGCCGGACTTGGCATGGCGGAGCGACATTCGCACAGGCGTCTTGTTCGGCGACGGGCCGTGTGATAGCCTCGTGGATTGCGGGGGTTGCCCGCGACTGCCCGACCGACTGCCGTCACGGTGGCCCATGACGCCTGATGCCGCCGCTAGCGTCGCTGCGCGAAGGTCCCGAGTCCCCGTCCTGCAGATCCTCGGGCTGCTCCTCTTCTACCTCTACGTGTGGCTGCGCGTCGACCCGGGCCTCCTCTTCTACTGGACACGGTACGGCCTGCCTGGATTCACGCTCGGCCTCAGGCACGCGCGGCCCTTCCTGGCCCGTCCGGGCGGCGCGATCGAGTACGTCTCGGCCTTCCTGTTCCAGCTTTACGCCTTCAGTTGGGCCGGCGCCCTGATCATGGCGCTGGTGGCCGCGGGCATCTGCGCATGCACACACGCGCTGTTCCGGGCCTTCGGCGGGCGCTGTTCAGCGCTGATTGCCCTGGTGCCAGGGGTGCTCCTCCTGGTGCTGCACGGCCGGTACGCCTACGTGCTGCCGAATGCCCTGGCCGTGTTGACGGCCCTCGCCGCGGCCTGCGCATACGTGCGCTTGCGGCGCCTGCGCGCCCCCCAACGCCTGGCAACGTTCGCCGGCCTGCTCGCCGCGACCTATTACCTGGCCTGCGGCGCGGCGCTCCTCTACGCGGCCCTGTGCGCCCTCGCCGAGCTGCTGGTGCGGGGTCGCCGCTCCCTCAGTCTCGCGATGGCGATCCTCGGCGGGGGGTTGCCGGCCCCCGCTGCCATCGTCTTCAACATCCGGTTCAGGGATGCGTACCTGCGGCTCCTGCCCTTCCATCCGGCCACGGACGAGAGGGCCTCGGCGGCTCTTGCAGGTCTGTACGGCTTCCTTCTGCTCGGGGTCTGCCTGGGGTACGTGTTACGCGCGCGCGAGGCCGGCGCGGACCGTGCGCGCCCGGTGCGGAAGGCGGCGCGAGCGATGGCGTGGGTCCGCCGATCGGCCCCACTGCGCGCGGTCGCTGCCGCCGTGCTCGTTGGCGCGGCGACCCTGACGGTCCTTGCCGGCTTCGACTCCCGGCTCAACTCCTACCTGGTGATCGGTCGGGCCGCCCGGCGGGGCGAGTGGGAGGAGGTGGTGCGGGTCGGTCGAGGCGTGGACTGGCGGCCGGACGCCTTCGTGGCGGCACTCAACCTCAACAGGGCCCTCTGCCATTCGGGCCGGTTGCTCGAGGACATGTTCTCCTTCCCACAGAGCCGCTCCGGACTCCTGATGTCACCGGTCGCGATGGTGGGCGTGGCCGGGAGCTCCGCCGGCGCGCTGATGACGTTCAGCGACATCCTGCTGGATCTGGGGCGCGTCAACGAGTCGGAGCACATGGCTCTGGAGGCCTTCTGCCGAGTCGGCGATCGCCCATGGGTGCTGGAGCGGCTGGCCATGATGCAGCTCGCCAAGGGGCAGGCCGCCGCCGGCAGCATCTACCTGCACTCGCTGGCCGGCAATCCCGTCCACGGCCGCCGGGCCCGTGCGCTCCTGCGCGAGCTGGCGTCCGACCCGATGCTGTCCGCGCGGGCCGAACTGCGGCAACTGCGCGCCGCCATGCCCCACCCGGACGATTCCACGGACCCCACGGTCGAGTCGCTGCTCACCCAACTGCTCCAGACAAACCCCAAGAACCGGATGGCGTTCGAGTACCTGGTGGCCTACTACATGCTGACCCGCCAGACCGGCAAGGTCTTCGCCGAGCTGCCGCGGCTCGACGACCTGGGCTACGACCGCATCCCCCGCCACATGGAGGAGGCCCTCCTGATCCACAGCGCGCAGAGCGGCACGCCACTCGACCTCGGGCGTCGCAGCATCAGCGGCGAGACGTCCCTGCGGTTCGCCCGGTTCATGCAGGTCCTGCAGGAGGGCTACCAGCGCGATCCGAAAGGCACGTTCAAGGCACTGGAACGGGACTTCGGAGACACCTACTTCTTCTACTACCAGTTCGCGCCGGGAGGCGGCCCATGAGAATCCGACCTGCCCCGACTATCGTCGCCGGGGCCATCGCAGCGGCCGTGACCGTCGTGGCCTGCGTGCTCCTGAGCCCCGGCGGGCCGAAACCGAACGTCCCGCAGGCAGGGGCGGCCGCGCGCATACGCCCGGACTACTCGGGCCTCACCTTGCCGCCCAACATCGCTCCGCTCAACTTCCGCATCATGGAGCCCGGCTCGGCCTACGAGGTGCGCGTGCGCTCAGCCAACGGGCGCCCGATCCGCGTCCATTCCCGGACGGGCAAGATCGCCATCCCGCGGCGGCGGTGGCGGCGCCTGCTGGACGTGAACCGCGGCGGCGAACTGCACGTCGACGTCTACGTGCGGGGCGACGGCGGCGCCTGGCGGCGGTATGACACGATGACAAGCACCATCGCCGGCGACGAGATAGACCCGTACCTCGTCTACCGCAGCATCGAACCCGCCTACAACATCTACGGCCAGATGGGCCTCTACGAGCGGGACCTGGAGAGCTACCGCGAGGACATCGTGGTCCACAACAGCGCGCTGGACGGCGGGTGCGTCCATTGCCACACCTTCTGCCAGAACGGCACCGACGCGATGCTGCTGCACTTCCGTCCCGGCAGCTTCGGCGCCGGCATGCTGCTGATCCGCAACGGCGTGGCGGAGAAGGCCAGAGCGCAGTCGGCCGTCAACCCGCTGCCGGCGGCTTACACCACGTGGCATCCGTCGCAGCGCGCGCTCGCCTTCTCGGTCAACCACGTCCGGGTCTTCTTCCACAGCGACAGGCCCGAACCGCGCGAGTTCATTGACATGGCGTCCGACCTGGCCATCTACGAGCTCGACTCGTACAGCGTGACGTCCACGCCGGCCATCTCGTCGCCCGACTACATGGAGACCTGGCCCCGGTGGTCGCCCGACGGCGAGTACCTCTACTTCTGCCGCGCCCCGGCCCTCTGGACCGAGCTGGAGCCCGTCCCGCCCGAACGCTTCGCGGACGTGCGCTACAGCCTCATGCGGATCCGCTACGACCTGGCGTCCGGCGAATGGGGCGAACTGGAAACCGTGCTGGACGGGGACGCGATGGGCCGCAGCATCTCGCAGCCGCGGTTCTCGCCGGACGGACGGTTCCTCGTCTTCTGCATGTCGGACTACAGCGCTTACGCCACGTTCCAGCCGGACGCCGACCTCTACCTGATGGACCTGCGCACGGGCACTCACGAGCGGCTCTCCTGCAGCAGCGACCATGCGGACTCGTGGCACTCCTGGTCCAGCAACGGCCGGTGGCTCGTCTTCAGCAGCAAAGGCGGCAACGGACTTTTCAACCGGCCCTACATCGCCCACGTAGACGCGGACGGCCGCAGCAGCAAGCCGTTCGTGATGCCGCAGAGGGACCCCGACTTCTACCTCTCGCACACGAGGCTCTTCCAGACGCCCGAGCTGATCAAGGAACCCGTGCGCCTCAAGGGCGAGCGGCTGGCCAGGGAGATCCGCTCGGACAAGTGGGTCCTCGACGAACTGCCGGTCACATCGGCAACCGGGAAAGCGGGCCAGAAGGCCGGGGAAGCGGCGCCCATGTGGCGCTCCGGCGGCTGACGGCGCGCGCTCTCAGGTCCCGATGCCCCCCAGGGCGTTCACTTCAGCCCTCACGGTCGCTTCAATGCGCGCTTCTGCCTGGGATTCCAGCCGCGCGGACACATAGGTATATGCGGCTATGAGGCCGAGAGCCCAGTCGCGACAGAACCGAGTACAACTGCCAAGTCCACAATCTCTCTCATTGGTGCTGCCCCTCCTCCTGGCGCGGGATGGTCATGCAGGCTGGGTGAACGGCCGTATAGGTGCGGGCTGGCTGCATGAGACGTCCAAGCCGCATCCCGAATCCACGCGTCACTTCTTCCCCGCAGCAGCCTTGCGAGATGCCGGCACCGTTAGTTAGACTGCACAAGACCACATCCTACAGACGATCCGCGGCACTGCGAACATCTGACGGCTTGCGCTCCAGTACGTGCGTGCATAGCATCCTCGTCCCGACGTCTCCGTATCATCAGAAGCTCTCGCATCGCGTGCCCCTCTCATCATCAAGTAACACGCACGTCGAGGCGCATCGTTTACCCATCACGTGCACCTGGCTTTCCGGGCCGCCAGCGCCATTCTCGACGAGATTCGGCAATCTCCGGAGGCTCGAAGACCCCGTGGCATTTCTGCTCTATGTGTGGTACCAGGGTCTCGCCAAGCGGACCACGAGCTCCGTTGAGAGCACCTTTGCCCTCATCGTCCAGCTCGAAGCACTTCTCGATCATCCGCAGGGCCTCCTACAGATGAGCAGCCAAGTGGACGTCAATCGCATGCGCGTTCAGTGGAATAGGGATCGGCCGCAAGTTGAGTTCAAGCAGGCCTAGGAGTGCTCCAGTGGCTCCGTCCCAACGCAATCTTGAGAAGAAGAGGTTCCAGGCGCACAAGTTGTGAGAGCAGTGGCTGTACTCGTTGAACTGCGCGCGCAGCCTCCGCCTGTACTCGGACAATGTAGCGGGGGCCTCAACGGCGTCTGCCACGACGTATTGCAACGACTCCCCATGGACAGATACCCAGTCCCGTGCGGCATCACTGGCCTTCAGGCGATCCTTCAACCACCTCTCAGCCGCGCCCTCGACGGTACACAGCGCAACGAAACAGTCCAGCGCATCCTCCAGCGACCTGAGGAGAGCGACAGAGACAGAATGATAGCCTTGGCTGTTCAGGCAACGGCATCCATCAAGGAGGTGCAGCAAATGCGTCCCGACCATGTGTGCAGAAGTAGCTGCGTTTGCGTTTGGCACACGCGGCGCTGGGCTGTGGAAAAGGAATCTGCGCAGCCACAGCAGCGCTCCGTCCACAGCTACGGAAAGACCGAAATCCTCGGTGCACAGTGCTTCCCTGAGCACATGGCGACTATGGGTACCGCCTGCCTCAGATGGCATATTGGCCTCCCAATGGAGCCGAGCAACGATCGGAGAAACCACACGAAACGGCCAACGCAGACTGCGCGATCCCGGCCAAAGAGGGGTCTCCCGCGACCGCCTCCCCCAAGCGGTGGTCCGGCTCTGCCGTGGTCCATGACAGCGGCGCGACAAAGCTGCTTCCGGGACCCGGTCGGTATGCGGTTGGCAACTTAGAGGGGGTGAGCTTGCGCTGACCGTCGGTGGCTAAACAGAGATTCAGAGAGTTTTGGCGCGGAGTTCCGGCTTCCGGGAGCCCCCCCACGGTTGCGCTCCGCATGGGTCGGCGCTCTCACTTCCTTCAGGGCCTCCAGTGCCATGCGGCGCTCTCCCCCGACGCATCCCTCGTCGGCTCCGGTTACTCTCAGCCCCCGCTCGCGCTGTCTCGAACCAGAGAGCTCTACGCCCCAGGATGGTACTTATCTAAGTCCTTGCTGTCAGCGGTTTGGGGGACACCGCCGAGCGCCCGCGCTCTCGGGGTCGGGTCCTAGCGGAAGCCCCTCCGCCACGCCTTGGGCTCCTTTCGGGGTCCAGCTCGAACGCGGTTGCTAGGTAACAGGGGAGTGGCGAACAAGGCGTCAGGGCGCGCCCCGCGAACGGACGCGCAGAGCGTCGGCACGTTGATCGAGGATTTCCTTGAGGATTCTCGCCTTGGCTTTGGCGTCATCCTGCCCGATATCGTCTCTGGTAATCTCCTCACTTGCCTCGTTCAACGCACTCTCCAGACTTGCCAACTCATGCAGGCATGCTGCTCTACAGAAGAAGCTCCTTGATCTGCCATCATCGAAGTCCTCAATCATCCTCTCAAGCAGCCTGATCCGCTTCTCCTGCTGGTCCATGAACTTCTCAATCCCATGTTCCCTGATGAAGTTGAGATTCAGCATGGTCACTTTGGGCGACGGATACGAAGACGATCCCTCTAACTGCCGATATTCCTCATCAGTCTTGAACTTAGGGCACGGGAAGTCCGAACACTGGGCGCAGACCTCAAGTTCCCTCTTCTTGACGCAGCACGTGATGAAGGAACATGGGGGGTGTTTACTAGAGAAGTCAGGGCCTCCACATCCAGGACATCTGGATGTCCCTTGCGTGTAGTATCGTGGGCATAGGCCGCAATCAAGACCACATACGCCAATTGTGGGGTATCTTCTTGTGGCAGGCGCTTCCGGCCTCTTCATGGTCTAGCCTCGCTTCGTGCAAGAGCAGGAGTGCAGCACAAGATGCAGAGCACTTGCGACCTCGCGTAAGGCGGACAACGGCACAGGCGTGGTTGCGGAACGGCGTGCTGCAGCCACGTTGCACAAGCCTGGTGCGGGAAGACATCGTAGCATTCTACGGCTATGAGGATGAGTGTCAAGGCTCTTGAACGGGTAGCAGCGCGCGCTGATCGGCCTGCGATGTGAACCCGCGCTTGGAGCGCCGTATAGGAGGGACGCACCGGCGGGGAAGCGGCGCCCATGTGGCGCTCCGGCGGCTGACGGCGCGCGCTCTCAGGTCCCGATGCCCTCCAGGGCGTTCACTTCAGCCCTCACGGTCGCGCCCGCGCATGCTCCTGCTTGGCCTGCACTGAGCACCTCGAAGGGCCGGCCCGCGCAGCGGCCCGCCGGGCTCAGGCTGGAGAGACGCCCGCGTTACCTGCCTTCAGGCGGTTGTCCCAGTGAGTAGAGGTATCCCAGCAGGCACGTCTTGCCGCGCATTGTCTGTTGCGGCGTGAACTCGCTGTTGGCAAAGCAGTAGCGGGCGCGCCACAGCGCCTCGGCGTGGGGCCACTGGTCCCAGGTTGGGTAGCCCTTGCTGGCGTACCACTGCGGGTCCGCCATGTAGCCCCTGCCCCAGGCGTCAGCGTTCATGTAGGGCGTGTGGCCGGGGTGCACGCCCGGTACGCCGTCGTTGCGTCCGGACGTGTAGATGTCTTCCGCACAACGGCTGCCCAGGCCGGTCATGTGGACCATGTTCAGCGGGTTGCGGCCCAGCCCGTAGTCGGCTTCCAGGAGCATGGCCTTCAGCAGCATCTCTTGCTCAGCAGCGTCGGTTGACGCCGCGTGCGCAATGCAGAGGGGGTGCACCATCTGCGTGGACTGGAACCACCCGTAGGCGTTGTCACTGCTGCGGCGGGAGGGACGCTGGTTGGAGGGAGTGACGTTCTTCTGCATGGCCTCCTCCATCATGGAGGCCTTCATGTTCTGCACCAGATCGGGATAGTGAATCGGCTGCCAGCCGTTCCTGGCGCACATCAGGTACGCGGCCGTGCCCCAGTACTGACAGTGCGACCTGGGGTTGTCGAGCTCTGACGTTGGCCCGTTGACGACAGTTTCCCGGGCCATCGCATCTTCATAGGAGCGGTCGCCGGTGATGTTGTAGAGGAACGCCGCGGCCATCATCTTCAGGTCGCGGCCGCGGGTGCGGCCGTTGCCGATGCCGTATGCGAAATCGAGGTCCTCGTCGTTGGCGATCCTCCAGGCCTGGACGGCCGCATCCTTGTAGTGGTTCATCAGATCCGGTTTGCCGGCAATCCGCAGGCAGTCGGCCATCATGGCGCAGTTGGCCGCGTTGACCCACGCCATGTACGGGCATGCGCCGGCCTGGTGCATCGTCAGGTTGTCCCTGCCGGGGTTGTTGAGCCCGAAGGCATAGCCGCCGTTGCCGTCCCGCAGGCGCAGCCAGAAGTCCGCCTCGTAGCGCGCCTCGTCAATGATGTCGGGGATGCCGTTGCCGCTTTCGGCGATGTCCAGATCATCGTCGCCGATCTCTCCGTTGCTCAGGAAGTACGG
>LJUE01000208.1 GCA_001303885.1 Planctomycetes bacterium SM23_32
CGGTCGCCGTGCCAGCTGGCGGGCACCTTGAAGCAGCCCCAGCCCTGGCCGGCCGGCGGCGCCTCGATCTCCTCCGGGCCGAAGGCCGGGCGGAACTGCCACAGGCCGTTCAGGCAGACCTTGCCCCGCGTGGCCGACTCCTGCCGCCAGGCCCCTTCCAGGCCCCACAGATCCTCCTTCGGCGCCGGCAGGGGCAGGTCCCGCAGCGGCGGACGGCGCTTGCCCCGCACCTCAATGTCGTCGTAATCCACGGTTCCCTCCGCGGCGAAGTTCGACGCCCCGATGTTCAGGAACTGCGCCCCCGGCGGGCGTGTGAAGGTGCGCTCCATCCGCCGCCACCCGAAGCTGCCCTCGCCCCGCAGCACGTCCGGCCAGGGGGCAACGTGCTGATGGTCCGCGTCGTTCCAGCTCATCACCATGCGGGCGTCGTGCCAGCCCTCCGGGCCCAGTACGACGCCGTTGCAGCGCATGCGCAGGCGCACCGTGACCCCGAGCCAGTCCGGCTCGAGCGGCAGCTCGAAGTTGGGGCCCCCGTAGGGGCTGACCCTGAGGAACGAGTTGCCGTCCTCGCTCAGAAGCTGGGCGCCCTCCACGCGGGGCCACCCGTCGGGGTAGCCGTCGGCGTCGGCGTCCAGTTCCAGGTCGCCGTTGGGTATCAGGTTCTCGCTCAGGTAGTCGGCCTCCTGGGCGCAGGCGGCGGAGGCGAGCAGAAGGGCACTCAGCGCAACCACGAGGAACAGGCAACGGCTGACGCGCTGCATCGGGGACCTCCCAGGTTCTGGCGATCGGGTCAGGCGCCGTCATTGTAAGGACCGGACGGCCGGGTTCAACAAGGAGTCGGCGTTTCTCCGGGCGCGAGCTCGAGGCCCCCGGGCGAGCCAGTCCCCGCTCTCGCGGCCATGTGGCCCGGCCGGTTGTCGTGCAAATCCCAGGGGCAAGTCGTCCGCGCCCGGCAGCCGGCGGCGGCCGCCCCGCGCGGCGAGCGCGGCTTGCGCGCCCCTTAGCCGCTTACTTCGCCAGGCGCGTCAGTTCCGAGCGCACCGTCGCCACGGCGTTTAGCAGGCCCTCCTCCACCCGGTAGCCGAACATGACGGCCAGCGCGCCGTCGGCCTCGTAGCGCTCGCCGGGCGCCAGCTCCACGTTCACCCGCTCCATGCAGTCGGAGCCAGCTCCACGTTCACCCGCTCCATGCAGTCGGAGTGGAAGCCGTCGTCGTCCTTCCAGTAGCGCACGTAGAAGCTGCCGCCGTAGCCGAACGCGCCCTGGCCCAGCCCGGCGTCCGGGTCCTCCCAGGCGGTGACGGGGATGTAGAAGTTGGGCACGTTCACGCCCGAGCTGTCGTCGCCCTCGGCGCTGCCTCCGATGGCGGGGCGCGTGTAGTGGAACAGGCCGGCCAGCGTCCACGGCCGCACGTCGCTGTTCTCCACCCAGAGGGGCTGCGCGCCGAACCAGCCGGAGGACTGCCTGGGCACCCAGAACCGCCACCCGGCGGCGTAGGCCGCCGCCCCGCCGCTCGCCGCGCGCGTGAACGTCATGTCCACCACCACGAATGCCTCGTCCTCGCGCACGGCCGTCACGCCGCCCGCGTCCGGCCCCACCCAATGGTTCGCCGGGACCTGCTGATAGAGCAGGGGATAGAAGGCGCCGAGTTCCGCGCCCTCGTACAGCATGGTCCAGGCGTCGCTGCCGCCGACCGGCCGCAGCGTGAGCGGCCCGGTCCGCACCTCCGGGGGCAGGGCGGGGCTGTCGGCCGTCAGGGGCGGCAGCTGGCGCGACCACGCGAGCGGCTCGGGCTCGAAGACGGCCGTCAGCTCGCCCGCGCGGTGCAGCCGGCAGGACTGCGGGTTGAGTTCGGCGGCGACCGCCGTCAGCTCCGGCCACGGCTCGTCGGTCTCCTTTACCAGGCCGTAGTTGCTGTCCTCGGGGAAGGTGGACGAGATGCCGAGGGCCGGCTCGTCCACGTACATGAAGTAGTCCGAGCCGACCATGAAGGGCAGGCCGAACATGGTGCTCTGGAAGAAGCGGAAGCAGCGGGCCTTCTGCTGCTGGGTGGCCACGCGCATGCCGGCGCCGTGCTGGCAGGGCAGGCCGCTGTCCAGCGCCGGGAAGCTCCACTCGGTGATCATCAGCGGCTTGCCCGCCTGCTCGTGGAAGCCCCGGAACTCGTCCACGATGCCCCGTGGCACGCCCCGGTCCACGTCAATGCGCGGGTAGCTGTTGAAGCTCACCACGTCGCAGTACCTGCCCGCAATGTCCCAGACGCCCGGCGACCAGCCGGCGAACCGGCAGCCGAGCACCATGTGGTTGGGGTCGTGGCGGCGGATGGCCTCGGTGGCCTGCCTGAAGTAGAGCTCGGCGGCCATCCGCACGAACTCGCGCGCCATCGCCCGTGCCTTCTCGGTGGTCGGCCCGCGCGGCTCGCCCGAGGCGGCCAGTTCCTCGAAGGAAGCGAAATCGGTGCCGAGCGCCGCGTTGAACTCCGCCACGTCGGCGCAGTGCCGCCGCGTCACGTCCATCCAGGCCTGCTTGGCCGTGTGGTCGGGCGGCTTCTTCCATGCCTCGGTCCAGAGGCCGAACTCGTCCTGCCAGTTCCGCAGGTCGCCGAACCACTGAAGCTCGTTGTCCAGGAAGTAGCCGAGCAGGTAAGGGTCGTCGCGGTTCGGGGCGCAGACGCGGCGGGCCGTTATCTCGCAGTGGCGCCTCCAGCGGGGGGAGAACACGTTCGGAAAGCCGGTCCAGGTCGTCCGAGGGGCGATGTCTTCGACGTCGGCGAAGCTCCGCCCCGCGCCGAGCCATTCGGTGTGGGCGAAGTGCGTGTAGCGCAGGTGCGGGGAGTGGCCGGCCGGCAGCAGGTTGAAGCCCCAGCCCTCGAGCCGCTCGGCCACGGCCGCCGCCCAGTTCTCCTCGCTGCCGTACTTGCGCTCGACGTTGCGATGGTGCGGCGCGTAGCCGAGCTGCTCGCACCAGTGGGCGTGGTAGTTGATGTGGTCCGTGCCGACGGCGTAGAAGCCCCGGCCGTTCGGGTCTATCAGCCACCACGTGTCCCCCTGCTTCTCGGCGTGGAAGAAGCCCGTCTTCTCGCCCTGCACCTGCTCGCAGCCGGGCAGGTCGTAGGTGGGGAATTCCTTGGGTTCCTCTTCGGGGGGCGTCACCATCTCGCTTACCTCCGCGTGAACGTCGTCAAAGTGACCCATGAACAGCGCGGCGTCGAGCGCCGGTCGGCCCGCCTTGATGGCCGGCACGCCCGGGTCGAACCGGAACGCCAGGTGCCGCCGCAGCGTGCCGTCCGGCTCACTCACTCGGCCCTCGATGCCCTCGGGCGTCATGCTGATGCTCAGCCGGTAGGGCCGGTCATACTCCCAGTGGAAGTCGCCCCCGGCGTCGCCCGCTGGCGTCAGGCGGGTCTCGCCCTCGTAGTTGGCCAGCCAGGCGCCGCCGTAGGACTCGACCAGCTCGGCGAACCGGCCCATCGCGTTGCCCTCAGGCGACTCGACCAGGGCCAGGTGCCAGTGATCGGTGCCGGGGCCGTGGATGGCCACGCCGGCCAGCGCCCAGCCGTCGCTCCGGCGCGCGCTCACGCGGACGGTGGCCTCCACCGTCACGCGCCGGCCGTAGCCGATCTCCTTGAGCGCCAGGAAGTCCTTGCCCCCGCCCTCGAACATCATGCGTCCGTCACGCACGACCCATTGGGCCGAGCCCGCCTCCCACGCCGGCTCGCCGGCCGACCCGTTCCCGTAATCAAAGGGCTCCGTCCACTCCGCCGCCATACAGGACGCCGAGACCAGGGCGCCCAGGGCCAGCGCCGCCAGGCCAGGTGCACCGATGCGCGCGAGCATGCCGCCTCCTCCCGTCGCTATCTTGTGTGGCGCCATGTTACACGCGAGGGCCGCCCCCGGCAACACGCGCTTGCGCCGTGCCCGGCATGTGGTAGTCTGGCGGCTCTAAGGGAACGGGGAGGCTGCCATGCGCGCAGGGACGGCTCTGGAATGGGCGTTGCTGGGATGCTGGCTGCTGGCCGCGGCGGCGGCAGCGGCCCAGGAGGGGGAAGAGGTGCTCATCGGCGCGGACTACCAGCCCCGCCTCTCGGAGCAGGCGAAGGCGGTCTTCTACGAGGCGGGCTTCAACTACGCCCGTCTGACCGGCGGGGGCTACGATTGGTCCCTGGAGCAGCACCTCGCCACGACCGCCGAGCTGGAAGAACGCGGCGTTAAGGTGCTGCTCCAGCTCGGCAGCCACTATCCGTCGGGCGCCTACTTCCGGTTCACCGACAGCCGGTTCGTTGACCACAAAGGCGAGACGGGGCGGGAGGACCGCGACGCGTGGGCCATCAACTACTCCGGCAAGACGTGGCCGCAGTACTCCTACGCGAGCGAGGAGGTCCGCGAGCTGTTCGAGCGGGATTTCACCGCCTACTTGGAGCGGATGAAAGGCTTCGGCAACGTCGTCGGCGTCTGCCTGCACAATGAGCCGGGGCTGCACTGGCTGACCGACCGCATCTTCGACTACAGCCCGCCCGCCCTGCGGCGGTTCCGCGTCTGGCTGCGGGAGCGTTACGGGGACGTGGCGGCGCTCAACGCGGCGTGGGGCACAGACTATGAGTCCTTCGACGCCGTGGAGCCCCCGCGCGACGAGCCGCCCGTGCCCAACATCGCCGCCTGGCTGGACTGGCGACGCGCCAACGTGGACTTCGTCGCCGAGTTCCTCCAATGGGAGCAGGAGCTGGTGCGGCGCGTCTGGCCCGGCCTGGCGCTCACGACCAACATGGCCGGGCCGCTCGACTGGTGGCACGCCTGGCGCTGCTCCGACAACTACCTGTTCACCCGCGGCATGGACATCGCCGGAGTGGACGTCTACCCGTCAGAATGGGGCCCGCGCCAGTTCCCCGCCTACGTGATGGACATGACCAACGGCGTGGCGCAGGGCCGCCCGGTGCACGTGCTCGAATGCGAGGTCTATGACCCGGAGAAATGGCCCGACCTGAGCGCCGAGCAGCGCGTGGCCATGTTGCGCAGCGAGATGTGGACCTACCTCGGGCACGGCGCCCGGGGCATCCTGCTGTGGGGCCTGGCCGGCCGGGGCGACAACAACCTGACCGACGGCGACTTCAACCCCCGGGCGGCCGCCATGCGCGAGATCGTCCGCACGGCCGAAGCGCTGCGGCTGGGGCGGTACCGCCGGCCGCCGTCGAAGGTGGCCGTGGTGGTGGACCCCGATGCCTACTTCTACTTCACCGGCAGCGAGGAGGAGCCGCCCTACTTCCTCGACAAGGCGATGATGGGCCTGCATGGGGCCGCGCTCGAGGCGGGCTGGCAGGCCGACGTGATCTTCGCCGACCAGGTGCGGGGCGGCGGCGCGGCGGACTACGACGCCTTGCTGCTCCCCGCGTCCGTGGTGGCGGACCAGGCGCTGGCGGACACGCTGCGGCGGTTCACCGAGGAAGGCGGGCTGCTGGTGGCGCAGGCGCCGTTCGCCGAGGTGGACGGCCGCGGCCGGCCTTATGACGCGTGGCCCGGCGCGGGGCTCGACGAGGTGTTCGGACTGCGCGCGGGCGAGAGCGCCCTGGAGCCCGGCGTCATCAGGGCGGACGGGCTCGAGCTGTCCGCGTGGCGGTTCCGCCGGAGCATCGAGCCGGCCGGAGCGGCGGTGATCGGTCGTTTCGCCGACGGGGCGCCGGCCCTCAGCGTGCACGACTACGGCCGGGGCCGCGCCGTCTACGTCGCCTCCTGCGTGGGGATGGCCTACTGCGACGGCTGGGGCAGCTGGGCGCGGATGGGGCTGCGCGACCTGCTGGCATCGCTGCTGGCCGAGGCCGCGCCCGACGGGCGCCTACCCATGGTCACGCACGAGGGCGAAGGCCTGCTCGACGTGAGCGAGCTGCGGGACCCGGACGGCAGCCGTCTGGTCGTGCTGACCGTGCCGCCGCACCGGGCTGAGCCGTTGGACGCGGCGCGGGAC
>LJUE01000209.1 GCA_001303885.1 Planctomycetes bacterium SM23_32
GGAGGGGCGGGAGTTCGCCCTGCGCGTGGCCAATGCGCTCTGGTTGCAGGAAGGATACGACGTGCTGGAGGAGTTCCGCCGCGTCATGGCCATGCACTACGGCGGGGCCTTCGAGCGCGTGGACTTCCAGGCGGACCCGGAGGCCGCCCGCGGCGCCATCAACGGATGGGTGGAAGAGCGGACAGCCGGCAGGATCCGCGACATCATCCCCGCGGGAGTGCTGAACGCGCTGACGAGACTCGTGCTGGCCAACGCCATCTACTTCAAGGCGGCCTGGCTGCGTCCGTTCCCGGAGGGCAACACGGCGGACGAGCCCTTCTGGCTCACAGCCGACCAGAGCGTGCCCGTCCCCATGATGAAGGCCGCCGGCCGGTTCGGCTACGGGGAGTCCGCAGACGCCCAGGTGCTCAGCATGCCGTACGTCGGTGGGGAGGTCTCGATGACCGTCGTCCTGCCGCGGGTGCGCGAGGGGCTCTCTGCGCTTGAGCAGTCCCTGACGGCCGGGAAGCTGACCGAATGGTCACAGCTTGGGTCCCGGGAGGTGATCGTGGGCCTGCCCCGGTTCGAGATCACCTCGCAGCTCCGTCTCGACGGCGTCCTGCGGCAGCTGGGCATGACGGACGCGTTCTCCGGGCAGGCCGACTTCTCCGGCATCGGGGGGAGGCGGGACCTGTTCATCTCGGCCGCCCTGCACAAGGCCTTCGTGGACGTGAACGAGGAGGGGACCGAGGCGGCAGCGGCGACTGCGATCGTGGCGGCGCTGGCGATGGCTCCCGAGCCGGGGCGGCCGCCCGTGTTCCGGGCAGACCACCCGTTCCTGTTCCTCATTCGTCACGACCCCACCGGTGCCGTGCTCTTCATCGGCCGCGTGACGGACCCCCGCGACTGACCTCTTGGGCGCCGGCCGTCCCGCTTTCAGGGCCGGCGCAGGGCGTGCTCGACCGGCCAAGAGGCGCGCAACTCGTCCTCGTAGGGGCCGATCCCCTCAAACGGTATGCGCCGGAAGCCCATCTGCCATGCCGGCGAGTCGTCCCGGAGCCGGAAGTCCATGTTCTCCGCGTCTACGAAGCGCGGGTCAACGTCCTGGAGGTTGTCCTCGAAACGGAGGTAGGGGCGCGCCTTCGCCTCGACGTCGTCCCAGGTGCCGCCCCAGCGGATGTTGCGGGCGATCAGGTTGCCCTTGGGCGCCCGGGGCTCGTCGGCCAGGATGTTGACCAAGCGGGGGTAGCGCTCGCTCCAGGGCGGCTCCTTGTAGGGCACGGCGCGGAGCCGTTGCTGCAAGGTGCCGTCCGGCTCGGCGTGGTAGGACATCCACCCCATGGCGCGCGCGTCCACGTGCAGGGCCGGCTCACAGTCCACGAAGATGTTGTTCTCGTAGACGTTGTCCCGCCCGCCGCCGACGTAGGCCGGTCGGGTGACGCGGTAGAAGACATTGCCGAAGACGGTGATGCCGCTGGCGGCGTCGTCCAGGTAGATGCCGTTGGCGCCGTAGCGGCCCGGCCCGCTGACGTGGTGGATGAAGTTGTGGCGGATGACGGTGCCGCGCGCCGTCCAGTCCCGCCCCGTGTACATGGCGCCGACGTCGCCGGTCTCATAGCAGAGGTCGTGCAGTTCGTTCAGCTCGATGACGTGGTCGTTGCCGCCGAACAGGATGCCGACGTGGGGGGCGTCGTGGACCAGGTTGTGGGAGGCGCGCTGGCCGACGCCGCTCAGGTGAAGGCCGGCCGAATAGGTGCGGCAGGTGCGGCCGAAGCGCAGCAGGCGGTTGTTGTCCGCGTAATGGCCGGAGGGCGTCAGGGTCGCGCGGTCGCCGCCGTCCAGTGACACGGCGCCCTCGGCGGTCTCGTAGATGTCGCAGCCGATGACGCCGCAGCCGGCCCCGCCGGATATGCTCACCCCCTGCCGTCCCGTGTTGCGGATGGTGCAGCCGGCCAGGCGGACGTGCGAGCTGTCGGTCAGGTTGACGGCGGTGCCCCGGCAGGCCTCCAGCGTCAGTCCGCGGAACGTGACGTGCGAGGCCCCCTGCACGGAGATCAGCGTCGGGATCATGGAGGCCACCACGTCGCCCTCGCCGGGGGGCTCGGCCGGCCAGACGTAGAGCCTCCCCTCCTGCCGGTCCACGTAGTACTCGCCGGGGCTGTCCAGCTCGGGCAACACGTTCAGGAAGTAGAACCGCTGCCCCTCGCGATAGCCGTAGACGCCGTGGGGCGGCTCGGTGGTCACGATCCGCGCCAGGGCGTCTATGTGGGCGACCCGCTCGTATGAGTCCGCCCAGTCCTGGAACCAATAGCCGAACACCCAGATGTCCGGCTCGTCGGCCCAGCGCCTGGGACGGTCGCCCTCGTAGGCGAACTTGCCGCCGTTCTGCCCCTCGGGGACGCCCGTGATGGGCAGGAAGGCGTCGTTGGGCCAGCGGGCGAGCGTCATGGGCTCGCCGCGGAAGGACACTTCGAGCGGCGCGTCACGCTTGGGCCAGACGAACCCGCGGCGCTCGAGTTCGCCCAGGTCTTCGATGCCCTGACCACGCAGGTCGGCCTGCACGACGTGCTCCCGCGCTTCGGCCGGCAGCCGCGCCAGCGCCGCCGGATCGCTCACCGGCGCGAACCCCGCGACCGCTCGTCCGCCCACGAGCCGAACCTGCCCCCGCTCATGGGCGCGGTAGGTGATCGGCGCCGCCGCAGTGCCCGAGTCCTGCTCCGCGAGCTCGAAGGCGCCCCCGCGATAGTAGGTGCCGGGCCCGATCCAGACGGTGACGCCGCCCTCCGGCAGTGCCCCGTCGGCCTTCAGGGCGCGTATAGCGTCTCGGGCGGCCTCCAACGTGCCAAAAGGGCGCCCGGCCGTCCCGGGCGCGGCGTCGTCGCCGTCAAGCGCCACGTAGAACTCCCGCTGCGCGAGGGCGGCGCCCGCCGTCGCCACGATCAGCAGAGCCAGTGTCAGGGCTGTGCGTGCGCTCACCTTCACTTCATCCTGTGCTTCGCGATTCGCCGGCGCCGCCCGGCCCTTATACCCGGCAGCAGTAGTCGAAG
The DNA here is from genome assembly GCA_001303885.1 of Planctomycetes bacterium SM23_32. Lineage (GTDB taxonomy): Bacteria > Planctomycetota > Brocadiia > SM23-32 > SM23-32 > SM23-32. The sequence goes on from LJUE01000209.1 coordinate 3,027, forward strand.
AACCCGAGCGCCTCGAGCCCGCCCCGCAACTCGGCGCATTCGGCGTCACTGAGACGGCGCAACGGCAGGCGCGGCGGCCCGCAGTCCAGGCCGATGATGCGCATGATGGGCTTGACAGCCGCCAGCCCGCCGGAGCGGTTCATCAGGTTCACCATCTCGCGGGCGCGGGACTGATGCTCCTGCGCGGCGGCCATGTCGCCAGCCAAGTAGGCGTCCATGACGCGCCGGTAGAGGGGCGCGGCAAAGTTGTAGGTGGTGCCCACCGCTCCCTTTGCGCCGAGCGCCAGGGCGCTCAGCAGTATCTCGTCGCGCCCGAACAGCATGTCGAACCGGCCTCCCTCCAGCGTCAGGCAGCGTCCGTAGTCGAGCAGGTCCTCGTAGGTGAACTTGGCCCCGGCCAGCATCGGGACGCGGCCGGACGCCGCCCCCAGGAAGTCGGCCACCGGGATAGCCACGCCGGTCAGCGCAGGGATCTGGTAGTAGTAGAAGGGCAGCCGGGGCGCGGCGGCCGCCACCTGCGCGGCGAAGGCGGCCAGTTCCTGCACGTCAGCCGGCTTGAAGAAGCTCGGCGACATCAGCGCAACGGCATAGGCGCCGATCTCCTGCGCGTGCGCGGCGAGGGACCGGCACTCGGGCAGGCTGTCGTGGCCCACGTGCACGATGACGACGAAGTCCCCCTCGGCCAGTCGGACCCAGCGCTCGGCCACGGCGCGGCGCTCCTCGGCGCAGAGCGAGACGCCCTCGCCCGTGGTGCCGCACACGAACGCGCCCCGCACGCCGTTGGCAACCAGCACGCGGTGCAGCGGCTCGACGACGTCCAGGTCCACGCTGCCGTCGTCGCGCATGGGCGTCGGGGGTGCAGCGATCAAGCCGGTCAGGTGCTGGACCTGCATGTTCTTCTCCGGGGCACTGTCTGCGCGAGTATAGGGCAGGCTGCAAGCCGGCGCCAGCAAGCGGCAGCGGGTCCGCTACCCGGAGAGCCCCTCGATGGCGCGCGCGAGGGCTTCCTTCACCTCCAGGACGGCGTCCGGGTCGGGCAGTATCCGGCTGGAATAGCGGCCGCCGGCGTTGGGGATGGTCACCAGGCCGGCCGCGGCCTCCAGGGCGCGCTCGGCCTCCGCGATGTCCCGCCCTTGCCCGTTCGCCTCGGATACGAGACGCCGCAGCAGATAGAGGTACTCGTAGTCCTCCACCCCTTCCCGCGCCTGCTCCAGCCGCACCGAGCTGACCGGCCCGTCGTGGCCGACCGGGGCGCCGGGATAGGCCAGGAAACCGTCGCCGTTCGGGTAGCGCACCCATTGCGACTCGCCCGGGCGGCTGCTCTGGCGGATGAAGCTGTGCCAGCCGAAGGCGTAGGGATCGTAGGTGAGCCACGAGATGCCCCAGAACTCGTAGGCCTCCACCCCGTAGTGGAAGCAGTAATGGGGCAGCAGCCTCTCCACGGCGCAGTAGGGCGTGTCGGTGCACATCTGGCCGTCCGTGGTGAACCAGAGGCGCGCGCCCCCCTCGCGCAGCCGCCGCATGGCGTCCACCGGCACGTGGTCCACGTGTCCGATGCCCCAGACGTCCAGGTAGCCGTCCCACTGCGGCACGTGGCGCCACGTGCTGCTGTAGATGGGGATGGCCGGGTCCACCTCGTGGATCATCTCGCAGAGCGCCTGCATCTGCTCGATGATGCCCGGCTGGTCCACGTGCGGCTCGTCCGAGATGTAGAGGGTCACCTTGTCCGCCCAGCCCTTCTCCTTCATGTGGTCCCAGTAGGCACGCAGGCACGCCTGGTAGGCGCGCTTGTAGTCGGGGCGGAGCCGCCTGCGGTCGGCGCCCGCGTAGGGATAGCCGCCATCGTAGGGGTCCTCGCCAGCGAAGCGGCCCGGCGGCGTGTAGGTCTGCGGCATGCCCAGCTCGTCGAGGTAGCGCTCAGCCGCCTCGTCGTAGGCCGCGAAGTCCGCCACGACGCGCCCGTCCTCGTAGCGGATGACGGGCTCGGGCTGGACGCGGTCGGCCGAGACGCGGCGCTCGGCCATGAAGCGCAGGAACTGCTCGCGCGCCTCGCGCGGCGTCCTGCCCGGCAAGTCCCAGCGACCGCCGAGGCGCAGGTCGTAGATGGCCGCCACGTGGCTCCGCTCCGGCAGCGCGAAGTCCCAGACGTGGACACTGAAGGGGAGGCGGGCGACCGTACGTGCGTCCTGCACGAAGGCGACGGCGCCGACGTAGTCCCCGGCCGGAGCATCCTTCGGCACCGCCACGGTCACCCAGACCGGCTGCGTCGTCTCGGCTGCAAGGTCGAGGTCTGCCGTCGGCACCAGCGGGTCGGGCCAGAGCCCCGGCCACCCGTCGCAGCCGCCCGCCGCCTCCGCCAACATACGATGCCAGACCGGCGCCTCCGACGAGAAATAGTCTGTCCTGTGGTCAATCGGCACGTAGCCGACGATGCCGACTTCCACGTCGTTCAACGCGCGCCCTTCCGCGTTGACGGGCGAGCCCACCTCGATCCGGACCTCCAGGGGCTCCGGCCCGGCGCGGACGGCAAGTTGGAGGGGCTCCGCCTCGTTGCGGGCGCAGCAGATGCGGGCCGGCCCCACGTTGCGGGGCGGGACGTCGTCGGGGAAGACCTTGACCACGGCGTTGACGGGCCAGACGGTGAGGGGCTCGGCCGCCCGCTCGGGCCGCGGCTGGAGCGCGCCGAGCGTGCCGGGCAGCACCTCGGCCAGCAGGACGCCGTCGTGCAGCACCGTGCCCGTTGCGTTCATAGTCAGGTGGAGCTGGAAGACGGCGGCGTCGGGCGGCATATCGAACACGCCCGACATGAAGGTCCAGTCCGTCGTGCCGGCGATCGGCGCGCCGACGCTGGCGAACTTCCTGCTCTCGCACAGCTCGCCGGCGGCATTGCGGTAATGGGCATGGATCCTGACCGAACCGTTCTGCACGTCTTCGCACCTGACCCAGGCGGCGTAGAAGTAGCTGCCGCCCGGGCGCACCGGCACGTCCTGGCGCCAGCCGGTCCAGATCCTCTGCGCCCCGTGGGGCACGTGCGTGCGCGCGCAGCGCCGCCCGAACAGCCCCGGTCCAACGACGCTCATCTGCGCCCCTGCCGGGCGCTCGCCCTCGGCGCCTCCCGGCCAGTCTTCGGGCAGCGCGTCGCCCCGCTCGAAGTCCGCGTTCCGCACCAGGTTCGACCCGCTCGCCAGGATGCGGCCGTACTGCTCCAGAGGGTCCTGGTGCTCCGGCGCGTCCTCGGACACCTGAACGTGGAACGTGCTCAGCGATCGGCCGGGCACGCCCGCCGCGAAGAGCAGCACGTTCTGGTAGGCGAAGTGGGGCAGCGCCCTCGCGCGGTCCGTCACCAGCAGGTCGCCGCCGCGGAAGCGACCGGGCACGGTGATGCGGGAGGCGTCCACGTGGACCAGTGCATTCTCCAGCGGACGGCTCTGGAGGTTGACGACCCGGACGGGAGCAGCGGCGTCCCAGCGGCCCTCGACCTGGCCGTCGCGGTGCCACGGCATGTCCCCGCCCGCTTCGAGGAGCTCCACCCGCTCGTTGCGCACGGCCGTGGCAGTGAGTCGGGGCGCCGTGGCGCAGGTGAGCGCCACGTCGTCGAACCAGGCCGTGCCGGTCCCCCGCAGCACCGTGCCCAGGCTGGCGCCCGTGGCCCCGGCCGGGGCCGTGAAACGCGTCGCCACCTGCCGCCAGCCGTAGGTGCCGTCGCCGGCGTTCAGCACCTGGTTGACGAGCATCGGATCGTCGTCGTTGCCCACGTGGACGTACCAGCCGGCGCTGCCCTGGACGTCTTCGGCGCGGACCCATGCCTCCAGGACGTATTCGGCGCCGGGGGTGACGTAGACATCGTGCTGCCGCGTAGATATCCACGTGGGCTCTGCGCCCGACGCGACGACCGTCTTGAGGCAGCGCTCGCCCGAGCGGGGACCCTCGGAGACCCAGAGAGCCCGGTGCTGCTCGTCGGCGGCGTCGTGGCGCCACCCGGTCGGCGCATCGTCCTCACCTCGCTCCATGCCGCCGTTGCGGACGCCGAGCGTAGCCTCAAGGTGGTCGGGCACGGGCCAGGCATCCGGGTTGTCAAAGTAGACGTAGCAGGTGGCGGCGGCGCCGGCGGGGCATTCGGCGGGGAGGACGAGCGCGCTGCCGGCCGCCACCACGCCCTTCGTGACGGTGCCGCCGTCGGCCCCCGCGATGCGGAAGAGCAGCTCCTCGCCGGCCGCGTTG
>LJUE01000015.1 GCA_001303885.1 Planctomycetes bacterium SM23_32
CACTTCAACGGCTGCAAGGGCAACGTCCTGCCCGCGCTGCGCGGCGAGCCGTGCGAGGTGAGCGAACGGCGTTTCTGGCAGTGGAACCGCTACACACCCGTGGTCGCCGGCAACGCGGCGATGCGCGACGGCCCGTGGAAGCTGCTGCGGCCGCCGATCCGGGAGGCCATGCGCGTGGCGCCCGAAGACCTGGAGATGGACCGTCGCCTCAAGCGCGAGCCGGAATCCGTCACGGACATATGCCGCGACCCCGAGCCGGAGCGCAGGATGCCGGAGCCGCCCATGGCGCTGCTGTTCAACGTCGCCGAAGACCCTTACGAGCAGGACGACCTGGCCCGCTCCGAACCGGACCGCGTGGCGCGCATGGGCGCCGCCCTCGACGCGTGGTTCGCGGAGGTGGAAGCCGAGCGGCGCAGCATCCGCGATTGAGCTCGCCGTTCGGGCGCCTCGGGCGCTGGGCGCGAAAGGGCATTCCCTCGCCCGGCACTTGTGTTATAATCCTGGTGTCTGCTGGGCTCTGCTGCCCGTCTGGCACAAGGAGCAAGCGATGGTGGACCTGGCGGCCATCCTGGTGATCGTGCTTTCGGCGGTGCGCGGGTTCCTGCGGGGCGCCCTGCTCAGCCTGTTCACGCTGGTGGCGCTGGTGGGGGCTTTTGTGGCGAGCGCCCCGGTGGGTCCGCCGGTAGCCCGATTCCTGATGGCGCGGGAAGGCTGGTCGGGGGGGTTGAGCTACGTGCTGGGGCGGGTCATCGCCGGCATCTGCATCTACGTTCCGCTGGCCATCCTGGCCCACGTCGCTGACCGCAAGATAGGGCGCACGAAGAAGGGCGAGCTGCGCCCATGGAACCGCAACCTGGGCCTCATCGGCGGCATCGCGTCCGGCCTGATAGTCGTTCTTGTCCTGCTGTTCGTGGTTGACCTGGCGCTGAAGGTGTACCCTGCCAAGACCGGCCTGGTGGTCCAGTCGGCACGGCGGTCGCTGCTGCGGCGCGTTGCCTCCGCGTTCAACCCGGCGGACCGTTTCCTCGTTACGGACGGCCTGCGTGTGCTGCGAGCCGCTCAGAACGATCCTCAGGTGCTGGAACGGCTCCGGGAGGACCCCGAAATCCGCCAGCTGCTCGAGCACCCGGACCTTCAGCCCCTGCTCGCCGATCAGAAGCTGGCCCAGGCGCTTCGCCAGTATGACCTCGAAGCCGTCCTCGCGAACCAGAACGTGCGGAAGGCGCTGGCCAACGGCGAGCTGCGCGCGCAGATGACGTCGCCCCGCGTGCGCGCCGCCCTGCACAACGTGATGCAGCAGAGGGGGCAGGTTTCGCCTGGCGTCCCGTCCGAGTGACGAGCGCGCGGGGCGGCGCTCAGAGCAGGCCGGCGCTGCGGCGCGCCTCGGCCAGGTTGGTGCGGGCCCGCTGTCGGGCGTTCTCGGCGCCCTCGGCCATGATCTCGCGCACGCGGCCGGGGTCAGCAGCCAGTTCACGGTACTTCTCCCTGACCGGCTCAAGCTCCGCTGCCATGTTGTCCGTCACGCGCCTCTTGCAGTCCAGGCAGCCGATGCTCGCCGTGCGGCAGCCGTGGGCCGACCACTCGATGTCCTCGGGGGGCGAGAAGGCCTTGTGCATGGTGAAGATGTTGCAGATCTCGGGCGTGCCGGGGTCAGCTCGCCGCACGCGCGCCGGGTCGGTGGCGGCCGTGCTCAGCTTGGCCCATATCTCGTCGCGGTCTTCCAGCAGCGAGATGTGGTTGTCGAGGCTCTTGCTCATCTTCTGCTTGTTGTCCAGTCCCATCAGGCGCGGCACCTCGCTGAAGAGGGCCTCGGGCTCGGGGAAGGTCTCCCCGAAACGGGCGTTGAAGGCGCGCGCCGCCTCGCGGGCGAACTCCAGGTGCTGCGTCTGGTCTTCGCCCACGGGGACGACTTCCGCCTTGTAGAGCAGAATGTCGGCCGCCATCAACACCGGGTAGGTGAACAGCCCGGCGCTGACCTGGCCGCCCAGCTTCTCGCTCTTGTCCTTGAACTGCGTCATGCGGCTCAGCTCGCCCATGCTCGAGCAGGTCATCAGCATCCAGCACAGCTCGGTGACCTGGGGCACGTGGCTCTGCACGAACAGGCAGCAGCGCTCCGGGTCGAGCCCGGCGGCGATGTTGATGATGAACGTCTCGAAGACCTTCTGCGGCATCTCCTGTGGCTCGTAGGGCACCGTCATCGCGTGGAGGTCCACCACGCAGAACGTGCAGTCGTAGTCGTCGAGCATGCCGGCCCAGTGGCGGATGGCGCCCACGTAGTTGCCGATGTGCACGACGCCGGTGGGCTGGATGCCGCTGAAGACGGACCTCCTGTGGCCGCGCTCGCGCCGAGTCGCTTGGTTCGGTTCGGTCATGGTCGTATGCCTCACAGGGACTCGTGGCAGGGAAGACGTCCGGGAAGAAAGCCCTTGCAGCCGGCGACCTGAGGCTTGCAGGGCTGTCGGATGCAGGCTTGGCGGACGGGAGCCGACCCGTGCCCTCAGGCCGCCGGCTTGTGCCAGCGCCAGGCCGGGAACCACAGACGGCGCGTGTCGGCAGGTTGGCGTTTCATGACAGCCGGGATTATATGCTTCGGGCCTTGCGGCGTCAACGGCTGGCTCAGGGCGAGCCCTCAGTCAGCTCCTCGCGCAGCTCGCCGGTGATCTCACGCAGCTCGCGGGCGTTCACCTCTTCCAGCCTCTTGCCGCGCTCGTCCACCTTCTCGTTGAACTTCAGGGCGGTCTCCGTCATCCGCTCGTGGGTCGTCTTGGAGCCGCCGAACAGGCAGAAGTTCTCCCCACGCGTGATACGCTTCTCGTCGGGACTGCCGTCCAGGCCGATGCCCAGCAGTCCCCTTATCCTGAGCGGGGTCTCTTCGGAGCGACCGCCCGTCATAGCTGATCTCCCTGTGCAGCTTGCCCTGGCCATAGACCATGTTAGCGTGAAGGGGGGCGGATGTCAAAAAGGGAGCCCTCAGAGCTCGCGCAGGTAGTAGACTTGCCGGCCGATCTCCTTGAAGCCGAAAGCCGGGTAGAGCTTCTGTCCCTTGAAGTTCTGCTCCAGGGTCTCCACCCGGGCGTAGCGCATGCCGCGCTTGCGGAAGTGATCCAGCGCGCGGCGCATGAGGGCCTTGCCGACGCCGCAGCCCTGGTGGTCCTTTGCGACGGCCATGTTGGCTACGTGTCCGGTGCGGTGCTGGTGGTAAAGCCGCGTGCAGACGAAGCCGACCACTTCGCCGTCGAGTTCGGCCACCAGCACGTCTTCCGTGTTGCGGCGCAGGTCGTAGTCTATGCCCTCGCGCTTGCGCTCCTGCCAGGTGGTGTTCGCGATCGGCCCGAAGTTGTCCTCCATGTTCTTGTCCAGGCAGAAGCCGTCGAAGCTCTCCTCGGTGATGCGGAGCACGGCGTCGCGGTCGGAGCGGCGATACTTGCGTATGAGGATGTCGGACATCGCTTCGCCCCGATGGCCGGGAGGTGGACCCGCATCAGGTTAGCGTGCCTGCGCAGGGGCGTCAAAGGCAAGGAGCGCGACCCGCGGGGCGCAAGCGTCATCGGTCCGGGGCGGGCTCGGGCGGCTCCGCCTCGAAGCGCCGGTTCTCCGGGTTCCAGCGCAGCCCCTGCGCGTTAGCTTCGTACCAGTTGTGCCACTGCCGCACGGCCTTCTCGCGTTCGAGCGGCTCGGCGTCCGGCTCGAAGCCGAAGTGCTGCCCGAACCCCTTGCGCAGGAGCGTCACGGCCGCCCGGCGCACCTCTTCGTTGCTGTCGGCCAGCGCGGCGATCAGCACCTCGGCGCTCCCCGGGGTGGGCGGATCCAGCACCGAGCAGCATCTCACTGCGCCCTCCCGGACCAGCGGGCTCTCGTCCTTTTCGAGGGCCGTCTTGAGCGTGGGCAGCACGTCCGGGCCTTCCAGCACCGCCAGCGTGTGCAAGGCGTCGTACCTGACCTCCGGCTCGGCTGCCTCCAGCAGGCGGCGCACCTCGTCGGCGGCCTCCCGGTAGTCACTGGCGTGGATCAGCTTCATCGTCCAGCCGCGCACGAAGGGGCTGGGGTCGTCCAGCTTCTTCAGGACGGCCGTCCGGACGTCGTCCCGGTGGAACCAGCGGCCGGAGTGCCAGATGGCGACTGCCCGGACCAGGTCGTCGGGGTCGTCGAAGAGGGCCAGGACGGCGGGGACGGCGCGCTCGTCGCCGATGCTGCTCATGGCGGCGACGGACCAGTAGCGCACGCGCGGCACGTCGTCCTCTGCGGCCCGGATCAGCTCGGGCAGCACGCGCGGCCCCATCGCGGCGAGCCCGCGGGAGGCCGCCATGCCCTGGAAGTCGTCGGCGGCCATGCGCGCGATGAGTTCGGCCGGCGTCTCCGTCTCAGGCCGGGCCTCGGGCCCGCGGTCGGGGAGTGCCTGCGCTGAGACGGGCAAGGCGGGCAGGAGCGCCAGTGCGAGGAGCGCCATGACGACGCGCGTGGACATGGCCCTCACTCGGCGAGCCGGATGCTCACGGTTTCGCCCGGGCCGTGTGCCTTGAAGCCGTCGGGATTCGCGACGGCGCCGATGACGTTAACCGGCGAGGCGGGCACGATCTCGTCCTCGGAGGAGCTCATGGGCGTCCTGCCGAAGAAGATGCAGAAGCAGCTGCCGGCCGGCCAGTAGCCCAGGGCGCCCTTGCTGACCGTGGCCTGTGCGTTCTCCTCGGCCTGCTCCACGGGTATGTCGAAGTATATCTCGTCCCCCCACGTCCTGGCGACGGACTCGATGGGGAGCGCCTCGACGATCTTGCGCACGGTTTCCGGCGAGCCGTCATCCGTCAGCCGGGCGCTGAAATCCTCGTCCCCGACGCTGATGATGATCTCCGTCACGATCCCGCCCTCCCTGTGGCAAAGACGCGGCTTCCTTGAGCCTTATAGCCGAGCCGGCCTGCCGATGCAAAGTGGCCCGCCCCCCCAAAGCAGAAGGCACCCTCGGAGAACCGGACCGAGGGTGCCGATGATGTAGGGCGTGAGACGTCTCAGCCCATGAGCCTGCGTGCCAGGTCAACGGCCGACGCGGCGTCGGGCGCATAGCCGTCGGCGCCGATCTCGTCGGCGTAGTCCTGGGTGATCGGTGCGCCGCCAATCATGATCTTCGTAGCGAGGCCGGCTTCCTTGACGGCCTCCACCACGTTGCCCATCTGCGTCATGGTGGTCGTCAGCAGGGCGGAGAGCCCGATCAGGTTGGCGCCGCTCTCCTGGGCCAGCTCGACGAACTTCTCCGGCGCCACGTCAATGCCGGCGTCCACCACCTTGAAGCCGCCGCCCTTCAGCATCATGCCGACCAGGTTCTTGCCGATGTCGTGCAGGTCGCCCTTGACGGTGCCGATCACGACCGTGCCGGCCGGCCGCGCGCCGGTCTCTGCCAGGACGGGTTCGAGCAGCTCCATGCCGGCGTTCATCGCGCGGGCGGCGATGAGCACCTCCGGCACGTAGAACTCGTTGTTCTTGAACTTGCGGCCCACCACGTCCATGCCCGCCACCAGGCTCTCGTTGAGGAGGGCCTCGGCATCCACGCCTTCGTCGAGCGCTTGCTGTACCAGCGCACCCACAGTGTCGCGGTCGCCCCTGATGAGGGCTTCTGCAATCGCTGCCAAGTCGGCCATTTCGGCCTCCACACTCGCAAGAAGTCCGGTTAACTGCCCTGCTGAAAGCCTCGAAGGACGCGGTAGTCTATCCGCTGTCCGACGGGCGTTCAACCGAATCGGTCGGCCCGCGGCCCCCCTCTGCGTCGGGCTCCTCCTGCTGAGCCGGCAAGGCGGGAGCTCCCTCGGGCTCCGTCACGAACACGGCCGTCTCGGAGGCCACGGGCGTCTCCTCGGGAACCGTCACCTGCACCTGCCATGGCTCGGACACGATGGGTTCCGTCGTGGCCAGTTCCGGCGGCGGTTCGAGTGTCTTGCCCTTGGCCAGGTCGGCCAGCCGGTCCCGGGCCATGGCCAGCAGGCTGTCGTCCACCTCGTCGGCGGTCAGTCGGCGATAAAGCTCACGGGCGGCCTCCGGCTGTCCGGCCAGCTCTCGATCCCGTCCGGCTGACAGCAGGTGGCGGGTCGCCCCGCTCGCCGCCAGGGCCTCGTAGGCCGCTGCCGCTTCCTCGTAGCGGCCCATCTGCTCCAGCACCACGGCCAGCAGACCCCGGCCCGGCGCCATGGCGGGGCTTTCGGGGTACTCCGCGGTCAGCCGCCTGCACGCGTCGGCCGCCGCCGCCCACTGCCCATCCTGGGCGTACAGGCCCGCCAGCTTCAGCAGGAGCCACGGGGTGGCCTTCGTCTTGGGTTCGGTCTCCAGGAGGTCGCGACAGCGCTCGATGGCGTGCTTGCGGAGGCCGGCCGCGGCCTCCGCCCCGAAGAGCATGGCCGCCACCTGCGGCGAGCCCCCGACGGCGTCCCACTGCGTCAACGTCTCGGTCTGGTGCCGAAGAGACAGGGTCCGGTAGCCTACGACGGCGACCGCCAGCAGCCCCACGACCAGCGCCACGTGAAGCCCGTTCTTAGCCAGGAACGTCTTCACGTGCTCGAGCACGTGGTCCAGGAGCTCGTGTTCGGACGGGCCGTGGTCTCTCGGTTCGGTTGCCACGCGTGTGCCGCCGGCTGAGTTCATGCGCGGGAACGAGACGAGGGCGCGATTATACGCCAAGGCAGGGGTGCGTTCAACAGCGCCCGGACGGGGCTGAATCAGCCGCCCGGACGGATGCGGCGCAGCAGTCCCCGCCCCTCTGCCTCCGAGCCGCAGTAGGTCGTGATGAACAGCCCCTCGTGGGGCAGTCTGGCCAGCATGTGCTCCACTTCAGTCGAGGCGACGCCGATCTGCAGGCATTTGCCGGCCTCCAGCACCTGCCGGCAGACGTCCACCCACGCCGACATCGGCCTTGCACCGGCGCCCGGCACCCACTGGATGCCGTCCAGCTCCGCCACCTCCAGCAGCAGCGGCAGGTTGCCCAGCGCGCTGGGACCGTCCAGGTGGTAGAGGGAGTTATCCAGGTAGCCGGCCAGCTCGCGAATCTCCGGCAGGAAGAACTCGGCGAACATCGAGGGGGAAATCAGCCCGGAGAAGTCGTTCTGGAGCGCCGTGAAGCGGCCGCGCGAGTAGGCTGGCAGCCACGTCGTGGTGCCCACCTGCGCGCGGGACGTGCGACGCACGTACTCCTCGAACACCTGCTTGTAGATGTCGGTCAGGGCGGGCATGAGGCGCCTGACCTCGTCGGGCCTGTCGTAAAGGTCCAGGGCGAGCCGGTCGGGGTGCCGCGCCGCCGCCAGGGCGTCGCCGCCGCCGTGCAGGTCGGGAATGCCGACCAGGAAGTGCCCCTCGGCCGCCTCGGAACTCGCCTCGATCAGGTCGCACATGCGGCGCCACCAGGGGTTGTCCCGCTCGAAGACCGGCGTGAAGTCGGCCAGGTCGTCCACGAAAGGCCGCACCCACGACGTGTCGTCGTCCAGGAACGCCAGCTCGCCTCCGAGGTAGGCAGTGAACGAGTCGGGGCCGATGTTGGGCACGTAGATCGGGAGCGCCGCGCCGAGGTAGACCGTGTTCTGCGTTTGCCAGCGGGCGCGGTTCACCTGGTAGGCCGCGTCGGTCCAGCGTCCCTCCAGCGTGTCGGGCACGGGGAAGTCCCACGGGACGGCATCCTCGCGCGGGCAAAGGACGGCCACGAGCGGCCCGTCCGGCGCCTCGCGCCTCCAGAAAGCGTCGAAGCTCGCCTTGACGTCCTCGAAGCCGATCTCGTCGAGAAGCGCTGTCATCTGCCGGCCTTGTATGCTCTGCCATGCGCGGGACGCTGACGCAAGGCGGGCATTATAGGCAGAACCCCTGCACGTGCAAACGCCGCTTCGCGGCCCGGCGCGCATCCTCGGCGCTGACAGCTATCTGCCGCGCGCGCTTTTTGACCGCGGCCCGCCCTGGGGGCTATAATCCGTGCGGACGGGGGACGGGGCGTGGCGCAGCCTGGTTAGCGCGCGTGCCTTGGGAGCACGAGGTCGCCGGTTCGAATCCGGCCGCCCCGACCAGCCTTCGATCAGGTGCTGAGACGTGACGAGTGTCCATGTCTACGTCATCGAATCCCAGCAAGACGATGCGCTGTATGTCGGCATCACGTCACGACTCCCGGAGCGTATCAGGTAACACAACGGCTGGCGCAACCGGGCGACCTCTGGTAAGGGTTCGTGGGCTCTCGTCTATCATGAGTGCCACTGCGACCACGAAACCGCCGGGCGACGTGAGAAGTACCTGAAGTCCGGACGTGGTCGAAGCTGGCTACGGAGTCAGCTGGCGAAGGGGTCGCCGCCCGCCGAGCGTACTGGCGGGCAAGGTTCGAACCTCAGCCCGTGCGGCCGTTAGGCCGCGACGGGCCCGGCCGCCCCGACCATCCTGCCGGCGGCGGGATACTAGAGCAGGTGAGAAGGGCGAGAGGCGGTGTTTCTGCCCGGCCTGTTGCGGGCTTCGCGACGCTATTCGCGTGTAGCGTGGGGGTCTCAGGCGTGGTCGCCTGTCCTCCGGATTGCCTGACCTCGTGCTCGCGCCTCTCGGGTCCGCCACGCGGAGAGCCGCCGGTAGGACCGAGCACAGGTGGACGCCGGAGGGTGAGGGGCCGGGGGCCGTCAGCTGGTCTCGAAGGTCTCGCCGGCGTCGCGCGCAGCCAGCGCGAGCAGGTCCTGGGGGTTCTGGGCGTCCTCAGGGAACACGGCCAGGCCGAGCCGCAGGTCGGGCAGGTCGGAGAGGTCCGCCTTGAGTCGTTCCATGACGGCCTGGGACTCGGCTCGTCCGGTCTCGGGCATGATGAAGGCGACGCGTTCGCGCTCCTGCCGGAGTCCTTCGGAGGCGGCCCCTACCAGCCCCCTTATTACCTCGACGACGTCCGTGCACCGCAGGAAGGGCCTGAGGCTGTTGAAAATCTGGCGGGCCTCCGTTTCCTGGCAACTTATGAAGGCCACCGAGAAGTCCCGGTTGTAGCGCTCCGAGCGTCTGGCTTCCTCTGCCAGCCGGGCGCGGAAGTACTCGGTCACCCTCAGCCTGCCTGTGCGCTCCATCTGGTTGCCCTCGCCTGCCCGGTGCCGTGTTCCCGCCGGCCCGCCGGGTCGCGGCCGGCCGCAGCGCGTCCGTGCATGAGCGCTTCCGCACGCGCCTGCGCGCCATGTTGTAGCCGGTCAGGCGGGGCAAGCGCAAGTGCATACTGGCCGGCAGGGGGAGGGCGGCAGGACGTAGGCGGCCCCCCGCTCAGGTGGCGTTGCCCAGCAAGTTGCTCATGTTGCTCAGCGCGTTCTCGGTGCTGGTGCCGATGCTCGTCAGGGCGACGAAGATGACGATGGCGACCAGGACGAGAATCAGCGCGTATTCAACCAGGCTCTGCCCGGTCGCGGACTGCGCCCGCCCGGGCAGTCTGCGCAGAAACAGCTTCATGGACGCCCTCCGCAGGATGCACGGTCAGACCCAGTTGAGACAGCGTGATCACGGCCCCAAGGGGGTGCGAATGCCGCCTGACCGAGCTTCCCGGTTCCTGTTACGTCCGGAACGCTCCAGGCCCACAGTGGGGCATGAGGTGGGCCTGTGTCAAGGGCTTTTCCTGCGCGCCCGGCAGGGCGCCTGAGGGGAGGTGGTGGTACGCCCGGGGTGATTCGAACACCCAACCCTCGGTTCCGAAGACCGATGCTCTGTCCAGTTGAGCTACGGGCGCGCCTCCCCGGTAGCTTAGCGCGGCCTCAGGGCCGAATCAACGCGCGCGCCGCTGCCCGCGTCCCGGCGCGGCGCAGCGAGGCGTTGACCCGCTCGTCGCGTCGCCTGTATAATACATCCGTCGCGGCACCTGGCGCTCCCACCGTGCCGCGTCGCGTCCACAAACCGAGAGGTGCCCCTTCCATGTCCGGCGAACTCGAGCAGTTGGAGGCCCGCCTGAACGATCTGCGGGACTCCCTTTGACTTGCCCACCAGGGAAGCGGAACTCGAAGACCTGGAAGACCGCATGAAGGCGGCCTCGTTCTGGGACGACCACGAGAGCGCCCAGAAGGTGATCCGCCGCGTGAAGTTCATCAAGGGCCTCGCCCAGCCCGTCCACGAGCTGGCGCGCGAAGTGGAGGAGCTGGCCGTCCTGGACGAGCTTGCCGAGGAGGAGGACGACGAGGAGACGCGCCGGGAGGTGGCCGAGCGCACTGATGACGTGGCCGAACGGCTGGAGCGGCTCGAGTTCAAGCGCATGCTGGCCGAGCCGGAGGACGCCGGCAGCGCCTTCCTGAGCGTGCACGCCGGGGCGGGGGGCACCGAGAGCTGCGACTGGGCGGCGATGCTGCTGCGCATGTACCTTCACTGGGCGGAGCGGGAGGGCTACCAGACCGAGGTCGTGGACACGCGCCCCGGCGAGGAGGCCGGCGTCCGCAGCGCCACCGTCCACGTGCAGGGCGACTGGGCGTTCGGCTACCTGAAGAGTGAGATCGGCGTGCACCGGTTGGTGCGTATCTCGCCGTTTGACGCCAGCGGGCGGCGCCACACGTCCTTCGCCGCGGTGGACGTGGTGCCGGAGATCGAGGACCAGATCGAGGTCGAGCTGAACGACAGCGAGATTGAGATGGAGTTCCTGCGCTCCAGCGGGCCGGGCGGCCAGCACGTCAACAAGGTCTCCTCGGCGGTGCGCCTGCGGCACGTGCCCACCGGCATCACCGTGCTGTGCCAGAGCGAGCGCTCCCAGCACAAGAACCGCGCCATCGCCCGCAAGCTGCTCCAGGCCAAGCTCTACCAGCGTGAGAAGCAGAAGCGCCAGAAGGAGATGGAGAAGCTCTTCGACGAGAAGGGCGAGATAGCCTGGGGCAACCAGATCCGCTCCTATGTCCTTCAGCCCTACCAGATGGTGAAGGACCTGCGCACCGAGCTGAAGACGGGCAACCCGGCCGCCGTGCTGGACGGCGAGCTGACGGCGTTCATGGAGGCCTACCTGCGCTATCGGATGGAGCAGAGGGCGGGCGCGCGGGCGGCGGAGGATTAGGCCGGCATTCGGTCGCGGCAGCGCCCGCTGAGGCGCCTCTACCCGTTGACACCGCGTTTCAGCACCTCGTAGAATCCCAACCGTCACGCCACCTGCGGCCGGCCCGAGGATGGGCCGGGCCGGCGCGAGCCGATCCCATGAGAGAGAGCTTCGCAAGGCTGGGCTCCAGGTTCCTGCGCTTCGCCTTTGGGGGCAGCGCCGCCCGCACCGCCGTGGCGAGCTTCGCCTGTGCCATTGCGCTGGGGACGCTGCTGCTGACGCTGCCCATCAGCAGCAGAGGGGAGGGGTGGACCTCGCCGGTGGACGCGCTGTTCACGGCAACCAGCGCCGTCTGCGTGACCGGCCTGCTGGTCAAGAGCACGCCCGACCACTGGTCGCTCTTCGGGCAACTGGTCATTCTCACGCTCATCCAGGTCGGCGGCCTCGGCATCATGACTATGGGCGCCTTCGTGGCCATCATGCTGCAAAGGCGCCTCTCGATGCGTTTCGAGGCCGTGATGACCGACATCGTCGAGCCCGCCGCAGTCGAGAGCGTCTGGACGCTGGTCCGCTTCATCTGCCTGTTCACCCTGGTGGCCGAGGTGCTGGGGGCCGCGTCGCTGTTCTTTGCCTGGCGCGGGGACTTCGCGGGGTTTTGGGGCTGCTTCTACCACAGCGTTTTCCACTCCATCTCGGCTTTCTGCAACGCCGGCTTCAGCCTCAACAACGACAGCCTGACGCGCTACGTGGACTCGACGCCGATCAACGTCGCCGTCTGCCTGCTCATCATCTTCGGGGGCATCGGCTTCACGGTGGTCAGGGACCTGAAGCGCTACGCCGGCTGGTGGCTGTTCAGCCGGCGAGGCCGGCGCCCTCAGCTGTCCACGCATTCCAAGCTCGTGCTCACGGTCACGGGCGTGCTGCTGGTGGTGGGCTTCCTGGGGGTGTTCGTGCTCGAGTCGTTCGGGGCGCTCCGCCACGCGCCGCTGAAGACGAAAGTGCTGGCCGCCCTCTTCCAGTCCGTGACCCCGCGCACGGCCGGGTTCAACACGGTGGAGATGAGCCGGGGCACGCTGGGGCCGGCGACCGTGTTCCTGCTGATGGCGCTCATGTACGTGGGCGGCAGCCCGGGCAGCACGGCCGGGGGCATAAAGACCAGCACCCTGGGCGTGATGATAGCCAGCATCGTCGCCACGCTGCGCGGCCGCTCGAAGGCCCACCTCTTCAACCACTCCCTCTCGGAGGAGACGGTGCACCGGGTCGCCAGCATCATCCTCCTTTCGGTGGCGGCGTTGATGGGCGGCATATTCGTGCTTCTGGTCACGGAGACGGCCGCCTTCGACCAGATCGTGTTCGATGCGATCAGCGCGTTCGGCACGGTGGGGCTAAGCACGGGGCTGACGGGGCCGAGCACGACGATGACCGCGCTCGGGAAGGTAGCGGTAACGGCGCTGATGTTCGTGGGGCGTCTCGGGCCGGTCACGCTGGTGCTGAGCGTTGCCGCGCTGAAGGAGCGTGCCGTCTACAGCTACCCCGAGGACCAGGTGCTGGTGGGGTGACGGGCGGCGGGTTGGCAAAGGGCCGGGCGGGCGGTAAAATGGCCCGGCAGGGGTTTCACGACGTTTGGGCCCATTCCCGTCCCGTAGAGCCGGGGCCGCTGCGCCCCGTTGCCTGATGGCCGAGAAGGACTACTACAAAGTGCTCGGCGTCTCCCCGGACGCCTCGCAGGAGGCGCTGCGGAAGGCCTACCGCCGCCTCGCCAAGAAGCACCACCCCGACCGCCAGGGGGGCAGCAAGGCCGCCGAGGAGAGGTTCAAGGAGATCTCCGAAGCCTACGGCGTGCTGGGCGACCCCGAGAAGCGCAAGCAGTACGACCGGCTGCGGCAGATGGGCATGAGCGGCGGGGCGTTCGGCGGATTTGGGGACGTCTTTGGCGCGGGAGGCCCGGAAGGCTGGCAGGGCGCCAGGGGCGGGGTGCGGTTCGAGGACCTGGGCGGACTAAGCGACCTGTTCAGCCGCATCTTCGGCGGCGGTCGCACGCGGGCCGAGGGCGCGTCCAGGCGGCGCGGCAACGACCTGACCACTTCCATCACCGTGCCCTTCGAGGTGGCGGCCCGCGGGGGCACGGTAGACGTGCGCATACCGCGCGAGAAGACCTGCCCGAGTTGCTCGGGTTCCGGCGCAGCCCCGGGCACGAAGACGGAGACGTGCACGCAGTGCCGCGGCACCGGCCAGGTGCTCAGCGGCCAGGGGGCCTTCAGCGTGGCGCGGCCCTGCCCGGCGTGTTTCGGGCGGGGCAAGATCATCCAGACCCCCTGCGGCAAGTGCCGGGGCGGCGGCTCGGTCGAGGACTCCTCGGTAGTGGAGGTCAAGATACCGGCCGGCATCGAGGACGGCCAGAAGATGCGGCTCGCCGGCCTGGGCCAGCCGGGCGCGGGGGGCGGCGAGACAGGCGACCTGTTGCTCGAGGTCCACGTCCGGCAGCATCGCCAATTCCGGCGCAAAGGGAGGGACATCTACAGCACGGCCGGGGTGGACATGGTAGACGCAGCCCTGGGCACGGAAGTGGACGTGCAGACCATGCACGGCCCCATCTCCATGAAGGTGCCCCCGGGAGCGCAGCCGGGCCAGAAGCTGCGCATACCGGGATACGGACTCGAGACGTCCGACGGACGCAAGGGCGACCACTACGTCGAGCTGCGCGTGCGCATACCCCGCAACCTGACCGACGAGCAGAAGAAGCTGCTGGAGCAGCTGCGGCGCGCTCCGACCGCCGCCAAGCGCTGAGAGCGAGAGCAGACAGAGACCATGTCTCCGAGGGGAGGAGACGATGACACCGAACGCCGGCCCGATACGGGCCAGACCGCTGGACGACCACAACGTGTTCCGCCAGTTCCTGCATGACTTCTACTCCCTTCGCAGGAGCCTGCGCGGCCACCGCAGGGACGTCTGGGAGCCGCCCACCGACGTCTACGAGACCGAGCAGGACATCGTCATCAAGATGTCCATCCCGGGCGTGAAGCCCCAGCAGGTCGCGGTGGAGTGCAACGGCGAGGTGCTCACCATCTGCGGCGTGCGCAAGGGGCCGGATCCCGGCAGCGTGCGCACCTACCACCAGATGGAGATACGCAACGGCTACTTCGAACGCCGGATCGTCATCCACCGGCCGTTCGACTCCAGCGGGGCCAAGGCACGCTATGAGGACGGCTTCCTGTACGTCTTCATCCCCAAAGCGCCCGAACTGGTCAGGCACGTGCTCACCATCAAGCTGAACGTCTGAGCGGCCGACCTCTGGATGCCGCGCGCGCAGAGGACAGAACATGACTGAGGACGACGCCGAGAAGCAGCAGCCTGATGCGGACCGGGACGAGGGCCGGCCCGAAGCCGAGGAGGTCGCCCCCGAGCAGCCCGAAGCCGGCGAGGCCCCCCAGGGCGTGGAGCCGTCGGCCCGCGAGGAGCTGCCCACAACGCTCCCCGTGCTGCCGCTGCCTGACAACGTGGCCTTCCCCGCCATCGTGCTGCCGTTCCACATCAAGGGAGAAGAGCGCCTCAAGCTGGTCGAGGACGTCATCCTGGGCGACAAGCTCTTCCTGGCGGTGGCCGTGCGGGAACGGCCCGAGGAGGGCAAGCAGCCCGGCCCGGCAAACCTCCACCAGGTGGGCACCACGTGCGTGATCCTCCAGATGCTCCGCATGCCGGACGGCTCGGTGCGGTTCCTGGCCCAGGGGCTGACCCGCACCCGCATTGACCACTACGCCAGCACCGAGCCGTACCTCGCGGCCGAGGTCACGCACGTGGCCGACGAGGAGGTCGAGGACGTAGAGGCCACCGCGCTCTTCAGGAACCTGCGCGACCAGTTCACGAACCTCGTGGACGCTCTGCCCAACGTGGGCGACGCGATCAAGGTGGCCGTGGCCAACGTGGACGAGAAGGGGCCCCTCTGTGACCTGGTCGCCTACCACTTGAACATCTCCGTGGCAGAGAAGCAGGACGTGCTGGCGACCCTCAACGTGAAGGAGCGCCTCCAGAAGGTGACTCGCCTGCTCGCGCGCGAGATGGAGTTCATGGAGGTGGCCCAGCGCATACAGTCCGAAGCCCGCAGCGAGATAGACAAGAGCCAGCGCGAGTACTACCTGCGCCAGCAGCTCAAGGCCATACAGGAAGAGCTGGGCGAGGCCGACGCGCAGGTGGCCGAGGCGCAGGAGCTGCGCCAGCAGATCGAGGAGAAGAACCTGCCCGAGGAAGCCATGAAGGAGGCCGAGCGGGAGCTCACGCGCCTGGAACGCATCAACCCCGCCAGCCCCGAATACTCGGTCGCCCGCACCTACCTGGACTGGATCATCGCGCTGCCCTGGAGCGAGAGCACGCCCGACAACCTGGACCTCGACGACGCCCGGCGCATCCTGGACGAGGACCATTACGGCCTGGAGGACATCAAGGAGCGGATGCTGGAGTTCCTCGCCGTCCGCCGGCTCCGGGGCGACATGCGCGGCTCCATCCTGTGCTTCGTCGGCCCGCCGGGCACCGGCAAGACCTCCATCGGCAAGTCCATCGCACGCGCGATGGGGCGCAAGTACATCCGCGTCTCGCTCGGCGGCACCCGGGACGAGGCCGAGATCCGCGGCCACCGCCGCACCTACATCGGCTCGCTGCCCGGCCGCATCATCAGCGCCCTGCGCAAGGCCGGCTCCAACAACCCCGTCTTCATGCTCGACGAGGTGGACAAGCTCGGCGCCGACTTCCGGGGCGACCCCGCCAGCGCCCTGCTGGAGGTGCTCGACCCCGAGCAGAACTCCACCTACACCGACCATTACCTGGAAGTGCCCTTCGACCTCTCAAAGGTGCTCTTCATCTGCACCGCCAACTTCCTGGACCCCGTCCCGCCGGCGCTCAAAGACAGGATGGAGGTGCTCGAGTTCCCCGGCTACACCGAAGAGGAGAAGCTCCAGATCGCCCGGCAGTACCTGCTGCCTCAGCAGATCGAGGCGAGCGGCCTCAAGCCCGACCACCTCTCCATCACCGACGAGGCGATGCGCCGGCTCATCAACGAGTACACCCGCGAGGCCGGCGTGCGCAACCTGGAGCGCAACATAGCCTCCATCTGCCGCAAGGTGGCCAAGAAGATCGCCATGGAGGAGGAGGCCACCGAGGAGGTGGACGCCCAGAAGGTGGCCGACCTGCTCGGGCCGCCCAAGTTCGTCCGCGAGACGGCCGAGCGCCTGGACGAGCCCGGCGTGGCCGCCGGCCTGGCCTGGACGCCCACCGGCGGCGACATCATCTTCGTGGAGGCCACCATGACGCCGGGCGACGGTAAGCTCACCCTCACCGGCATGCTCGGCGACGTGATGAAGGAGAGCGCCCAGGCCGCTCTTACCTATGTGCGCGCCCACGCCCGGCAGCTCGGCGCCGACCCCGAGACGTTCAAGAAGAGCGACTTCCACATCCACGTCCCCGCCGGCGCCATCCCCAAGGACGGCCCCTCCGCCGGCATCACCATGGCGCTGGCGCTCGCCTCGCTGTGCAGCGGGCGCAAGGTCAGGCACGAAGTGGCCATGACCGGAGAGATCACCCTGCGGGGCAAGGTGCTGCCCGTCGGCGGCATCAAGGAGAAGGTGCTGGCCGCCCGCCGCGCCGGCATCAAGACCGTGGTGCTGCCGGAGCGCAACGAGAAGGACCTGGCGGACCTGCCCGACTACGCCAGGCAGGACCTCCAGTTCGTCACCGTGGACAAGGTGGAGGAGATACTCCCCGCCGCGCTGGTGGCCGAGCCGGTGGCGGCCAAGGCAGGGCAGAAGGGCGACGGCTAACGGGCCGGCTGTCGCGCCGCTGCGCGTTGACACGGGGGGTGCGGGCAGCTTAGATTGTCTTGAGCGCCCCTGCCGACGTGCGGTGCGCCCGTAGCTCAATTGGACAGAGCATCGGTCTACGGAACCGAGGGTTGGGTGTTCGAATCACCCCGGGCGTACCACCTCCTTTCCGCCCCGTCCGTGTCCCTCCGGCAAGCCGTGGGGCCCGCGCACGACGCCGGGGTGGGGGAAAGCCCTGCACGCTGTTGCGCATCCCTCACGCGGATGCTAACCTACGGTCC
>LJUE01000210.1:0-7228 GCA_001303885.1 Planctomycetes bacterium SM23_32
GGACCGCCCGTGGGTGATGGACCTGGGGCGCATGATGGGCGGCGACAACGTGGCCGCCTACCTGCGCACCTACGTCTACAGCCCGCGGGAGCAGCCGGCCGTCCTGGAGCTGGGCAGTGACGACGGCATCAAGGCCTGGCTCAACGGCGAGGTGGTGCATGAGAACAACGTGCTGCGCGGCCTGAACCCCGCCGACGACCAGGTCGAGCTGACGCTGAGGGAGGGGCGCAACGTCCTGCTGCTCAAGGTCACGCAGAACTACGGCGACTGGGCGGCCTGCGCCCGTCTGAGGAGTCCGGATGGCGGCGAGATCGAGGGGCTCGAAGCCAGCGCGGATTAGGGCGCTTCTTGGCCGGCGGCCGGCTGCCAGGGGCTGACGCGCAGATCGGGCAGAGGCGTGCCGTCCCGGGCGCAGAACCGTGCGCAGGCCGCCCACTGCCCACCGCCCTGCGTGACCTTCAGCAGCAGCGTGTTCCAGCCGGCCCTGAGAGTCACGTCCGCGCTGTCCTCGCCCCTGGTCAGCGGCCTGAGGGCGTTGTTCTCGTGGACAAGTCGGCCGTTGAGCCAGGCCTTGATGCCGTCGTCACTGCCCAGTTCGAGCACGGCCTCCTGCCGGCGTGGGGAACGCACCCGGGTGCGCAAGTAGGCGACGCTGTCCTGGCGGGGAAAGACGCGCTCGATGTCCACCAGCCACGGCTGTGAGCGGTCGGTCAGGCCGGGCACCAGCCGCCAGTTGACGCCCGGCGCCTCTGCCTGCTCCGGTGGAAACGGCGCGCCGAAGAGGACGCGCGGCCCCGACTCCTCCCGCGAGTAGGGGCCGGCGATCAGCCACCCGCTGATCCAGTCCTCCCGCCGGTCGAGGGCGAAAAGGCCCGCCGCCGCGTCGTCGCGGAGCTGCTGCGTGGGGCCGACGCCATTCAGGACGTGCAGGGCGATGCGCGCCTCCTCCTCGTGCGCGCCGCTCACGGCGAGGGCAATCTGGAGGACGGCCGCGTGCGCTTCCGTCCCCACCTGCGGGTCGTCAAGGAACTCCCCGGCGAACGCCAGGGCCCCCGGGTCGGCCACGCCGGCCAGCGCGGACAGGACTATCCTCTGCTCCTCGGGCCGCTGGGCGGCCTCCATGGCGCGGCGCAGCAGCCGCATGGTCTGCGCCGATGGCCGGTCGCCCGTCAGGCCCACCGCCCGCACGTAGCCGCGCAGGGCGAGCACGCGGTGGACGTCACTCGGCGCGGTCCGGGCCAGCTCGAGGAGCGTGGCCGCCGGGGCGTCATCCGGCCAGTCGCACAGGGCGCGGAGCGCGGCGTCGCGCAGCTCCGGTTCCGGCGCGGCCAGCTCGCGCCGGACGGTCNAGCTCCGGTTCCGGCGCGGCCAGCTCGCGCCGGACGGTCTGGAGCGCTCGCTCACCGCCGAGCCGACCGAGCACACGCAGCAGTGAGCACTGGGCGTCCACGTTCGCCGTGGGGAGGGCGGCCAGAAGGGGGCCCGTGTGCCGTTCGGCGTCCTCGACCCGCCTGCACACGGAGACCACCGCAGCCGAGGCGGCAGACCGGTCCTCTGCGCTGCGTGCCGCTACCAGCAGCTGGACAAGCCGCGGCAGTTCTCCCACGTCGGCCAGCCTGCCGAGCGCGCGCAGCGCCTCCCGTCGAACGCCCGCCGGGTCGCTCTAGGCCTGTTCGATCAGCGTTGGCACGGCTTCGGCGCAGCCGCGTTCCGCCAGGCCCCTCACGAGCGCCCGTGCCACGTCCTCCGCCGCGCGGGGCACCAGCGCGGTCATGGCCTCGTCCACCCCGTCGGCCTGGAGCCGCGCCAGGCTCTCCCGTGCCGCCTCCGAGCCTCCGGCCGCCGCCTCTGCGAGCAGTTGCACGCTGTCAGCGGTGCCGACGGCGCCCAGGGCCTCGAGCGCCGCATCGCGGACGGCCGCCTCGTCGGACGCTGCCAGGCGGGCCACGGCCTCTCCGGCCGCTGCATCGCCGCGCTCTGCCAGTGCCCCGAGCAGGACGACCTTGGCCTG
The DNA here is from genome assembly GCA_001303885.1 of Planctomycetes bacterium SM23_32. Lineage (GTDB taxonomy): Bacteria > Planctomycetota > Brocadiia > SM23-32 > SM23-32 > SM23-32. The sequence continues at coordinate 2,012 of LJUE01000210.1, forward strand.
GGGCGGGAGGGCCAGCAGCTCGCCGGCAAACACCGCCGTCGCGGCCTCCCCGGGCAGCTCCACCACCAGCCGTGCGGCCGTCAGTCGCAGTCTGGCGTCGGCTCCTTGAAGCGCCTCCAGGACCAGCGGCGCGGCTTCCGTGCCTTCGGCTCGGACTGCCCCGATGAGGGCGGCGGTCCGGATGGTTGAGCCGTCGCCGCGCTCCAACAGCTTACGGCAGATGCCGGCGGCGTCCCGCGCGTTCCCGCCGGATAGCAGGCCATAGGTGCACGAGAGATACGCGTCCGCCCATTCGGCCTCCAGCCCCTCGGGGGCGGGCGCAGAGGCCAGGGCTGCTGCGGCATCGGCCGTTCCGACGCGGCCGAGCGCCGCCAGGGCGGCGACGCGGACCTCGGCGTCGGGGTCATGGAGGAGCGCCATGAGCTGCGGCACGGCCGCTGCGTCGCGGCGTGCGCCGAGGGAGTTGATGATGCCCACCTCCAGGCGTCCGCGTGCCGGGGTCAGGGCGCGGCGCAGCGCCTCGCCGGCCTCGGGGCATGCCAGGGCCTCCAGGGCATAGCGAGCCAGGTGCGACGTGTCGGCCTCCAGAAGCATGCCCTCCAGCGCGTCCACGCAGCGCGCGGAGCCGGCGCGCGCCAGCGTCTGGCAGGCGAGCTTGATAGCCCCGTGGGTCGCCTGCGGGTCCTGGAGCACCGCGATCAGACGCCGTTCGATAGCCCCGCGCTGGGCCGCGTCCGGCGTGCGCAGTTGGGCCTCGAGGGCCGTCCACTCGGCACGGCTGGCGCCGAACTCAAAGCGGGCGATGCCCCGGACCCCTGGATCGGCAGGCGCGGGGACTTCCTGCTGCGCCGTGAGGAAGCCGGCCGCCAACCCGAGCGCCGCCAGGGCGCCCAGCATCGGGACAGACCTGTCGTGCAAAGCGCCTATCGCACGGACCTCCTTTGCAGTCACAGCCGCCAGGGCTCGCGGTAGGAACGGCCAAGCAGGGCGGCGGCGCCGGGATCGCCGATGATCTCCTCCCTCTCGGGGTCCCAGCGTATGCGCCTGCCGGTGAGCATGGCGATCTCGCCAAGGAGCGCGACGCTGATGGACCGGTGGGCCACCTCGGGGGGCGTCGCGGTCTGCCGCCGGCTCTTGAGGCACTCGATGAAGTTCCCTTGGTGCCAGTCGCTGCGATAGAGCCGCACTTCGTACGTCATAGAGGCCGTCCTCGGGATACCTGCCTTCGCCCCAGACCTCAACGGGCCCGCTCAGGTCGAGCCCGAGGCCCCAGTGGGCTATGTCAATGTGGTGGCCGCCCCAGTCGGTCAGGCCGCCGCCGGAGTAGTCCCTGATCCAGCGCCAGTTGTAGTGGCAACGCAGCTCCGTGTAGGGCGCCCACGCAGCGGGGCCGAGCCAGAGGTCCCAGTCCAGTCCCTCGGGCACGGGCATCGGCGGCTGCGGCTCTGTGGTGGGGGAGCCGGGCAGGCCCACCTCCACCCTGTGCACCCGGCCCAGGCGGCCGTTGCGGACCAGCTCGCAGGCGCGGCGGAAGTCCGCGCTGGAGCGCTGCCAGCTCCCGGTCTGCCAGACGCAGCCGTAACGCTCTGCGGCGTCGCAGATGGCGCGTCCCTCGCGGATGGACCGGGCGAGCGGCTTCTCCCCGTAGACGTCTATCCCCGCGCGGGCCGCCGCGATGGCCGGTATGGCGTGCCAGTGGTCCGGCAGGGCGGTGCAGACGGCGTCCAGGTCGCCCCGGGCCAGCATGTCGCGGAAGTCCACGTAGGCGGCGCAGTCCGCGTTGCCATAGTGCTCGTCAACGAGCTGCCGGGCCTCCTCGCGGTGGCCCTCATCCACGTCGCAGACGGCGACGAACTGGACATCGTCGCGCCCCAGGAAGCCGCGCGTGTTGGCAATGCCCATGCCGCCGACGCCGATGGCGCCCATCACGATGCGCTCGCTTGCGGGCGGGCGGCCGTCCGCGCCCAGGGCCGACGAAGTCACCACGTACGGGGCTGCGGCGAGCGCGGCCGCGCCCTTAAGGAACCGCCGTCTGGTGATGGGTTGCCTGTAGGCTGCCACTCCAAAGCTCCTCGGGGCCCGTGTCCGCCGCGTTACTCCTCCTGGGCAGCCTCCGCGACCCATATGTTGCGGAACTGCACGGGGTGGCCGTGGTCCTGCAAGTAGAGCGGTCCCCTGGGCGCCTCCTGGCCGCTGATGCCGCCGGCCGTGGCGCCGGGCAGCACCACGTCGTCGTGGATCTTCACCCCGTTGTGCACGACGGTGATGCGCCCGTCGGCGGCCTTGTTGCCGTCCGCGTCGAATCGCGGTGCCCGGAACTCCACGTCATAGGTCTGCCACTGCATGGGCGGGGCGCACATGTTGACGCGCGGTGCGGCCACCCCGTAGATGCCGCCGCAGCCGCCTTCGGCCGGCTCCAGGCCGTAGCTGTCCAGTATCTGGATCTCGTAGCGGCCCTGGATGTAGACGCCGCTGTTGCCCCGGCCCTGGCCGCGGCCCGTCGGCAGGAATGGCGTGCGGAACTCCAGGTGGAGCACGTGGTCGCCGAACGTTCGCCTTGAGATCACCGAGCCCGTGCCCGGGGCTATCTCCATGGCGCCCTCGTCGGTCAGGCGCCAGCGGCATCCTCCGGCGTCCTCCACGTCGGCCGGCTGCCAGTCTGCTGCTTCGGCGTCGGTCTCCGGCACGAACGCCACGTCGAAGAGCTCCCGGGGCCCGAGGCCGTCCCGCTCGTAGGGGCCGGCCATCTCCCACTGCGTGACGTAGCCGTCGGACTTGGCCAGGGGTCGGGGATCCGCGTCGCCTGCGGCTGCCGCCAGCCCCTCGACCGCGCCGCCGTCGGGGCCGACGGTCCTCGCGCATGCGGCCCAGTCGCCGGGGCCCTGAGTGACCTTGAGCATCAGGTCGTTCCGGCCCTGCCGCAGCGTCACGGCCACCTTGTCCTCGCCCGGCGTCAGGCCCCGCAAGGCGTTGTTGACGTGCACGAGTCCGCCGTTGAGCCATGCCTTGATGCCGTCGTCGCTCCCCAGCTCCAGGACGGCCTCCTGGGCAGCGGGCGAGTGCAGGCGGGTGCGCAGGTAGGCGACGCGGCTGTCGCCCCCGATGAGCTGGTCCAGGTGCACGGCCGACTCGCGGCGCCCGGGGTGTGTCCAATGGCTCAGGCCGTCGCCGTCCAGCAGCACGACGGCCCCTTCGGGTGGCTCCTGGCCGAGCGTGGGCGAGAGGCGCTCCACCTTGCGCAGCTCGAACGTCCCCTGCCCGTCGCCCTGCACGCGTCCGGCGAAGACATCGCCCGTGATGCTGCCGCTCCACGCGCTGCCGTCAGCGGCGCGGCCGGTCAGCTCCACAACGGCCCCGCGCCGTTCGCCTTCCATGACTGCCAGGGGCTCCAGGTCCCGGTCGAAGTCGCTGAGGACGCGCGCCTGGTAACGACCGCCCCCCAGCGCAATGACCTGGGCAACGGTCCTCTGCCGGGCGACGTCCATGGTGCGCACGCCCTCCCAGTCGCCCATCGGCGCGGCCGCCAGCTCGGCGCTGGGGGTCGCCTCCGCCGGCAGGTCGCCCAGGGCGAACTGGATGCCGTCCAGGTAGTGGCGCAGGACCATGGGGTTCCACGCGATCTCGTTGCGGTGCCCCAGCGAGCAGTAGAAGACGCGCCCCTCGCCGTACGCCCGCGCCCAGCTCACGGCGAAGTCGCCGTCGTGACGGTGGATGCCGTCCTTCTCCATGTTCGTCTCGGCCGTGTCCAGGCTGAGCAGCACGCGCAGCGTCCCTCGCGAGTAGGGCTCCCTGAACTGGTAGATCTCGTCGGCGACCCGGAACCCCTGCCCGCCGAACGCCGCGCAGAGGGGGTGGCCCGGCTCGTCCAGCTTCACGGCCACCTCCTCGTTCCAGGGGTGGCCATCGAAATAGGCGCCGATCATCTCGCCGTAGGCGGGCCAGTCGTAGAAGCAGTCCGTCGCCGCGTGGAGGCCCACCAGGCCCCCGCCCTCGCGCACGAACTGCACCAGCGCGTCCTTGAGGGCCTCGTCCTCAAAGAGCGTGCCCGTCGTGTTGTTCATGCACACGGCGTCGAACCGGCGCAGGCTCTCGGGCTGGAACACGGCCACGTCGTCGGTGACGACGGCCTCGTAGGCGCCCGTCTTGCGGCCCGTGACGCGGAGGGCCTCTGACAGATAGGGGATGGAGTCGTGCCGGAATCCCCGGCAGAGGGTGAAGACCAGCAGCCGGCGCGCTGCGGCCGGCCGGACGGTGGCCTGATCGGGCGCCGCCTGCTCGATGCGCTCCAGGGCGTCCTGGGGCAGCTCCTGGGCACGGGCGGCCTGCGCCGCGCAGCAGGCCGTGACGAGGGCCACCGCCGCGAGATGCCTCCTGCTCAACATCGTCGTCCTCCCTGTCCCGGGGGTCAGCCGAAGGGCGCATGGTACTCGCGGCCGCCGCCCGATGCAACTTCGGCGCCGGCCGGCTGCGGTGGACTCGGCTCTGCGCGGCGCGTTAGAATCCCGACGACGCGACTCCCTGTCGAGGAGCCCCCGTGCAGGATGCCAACGCCAAGGCGCCGCAGGGCGCGCCCGCCCTGGCTGTGGAGGGCCTGACGAAGGACTTCCCGGCTGTGCGCGCGCTGGACGGCGTGAGCCTGAGCTTCGCCCGGGGCGAGGTGCACGGGATAGTGGGCGAGAACGGCGCCGGCAAGAGCACGTTGATGAACGTCATCAGCGGCGTCTGTCAGCCGACGGCGGGGAGGCTCCTCTACGGCGGGCGGGCGCAGGCGGTCGCCGGGCCGGCGCACGCGCTGCGACTCGGCGTGGCCATGGTGCACCAGGAGCTGAACCTGGTGGACGAGCTTTCGGTGGCCGACAACGTGTTCCTGGGCCGCGAGCCTGTGAAGCTCGGCCTGGTTGACCGCCGCACGGTGCTCCGGCGCACCCGCGCGCTGCTCGCGCGGCTCGGCTCGACGCTCGACCCGGCGGCGAAGGTCAGGCGGCTCTCCATCGCCCAGCAGCAGATGGTCGAGATCGCCAGGGCGCTGAGCTGCGAGGCGTCCGTGCTGATTATGGACGAGCCGACGGCCGTGCTGGCGCGGCCCGAGGCGGAGCGGCTCTTCGCGCTGATCGGCCGCCTCAGGGCTCAAGGCGTCACGGTGCTGTACATCTCCCACATCCTGCCGGAGGTGCTGCGCCTCTGCGACCGCATCACCGTGATGCGCGACGGCAAGGT
>LJUE01000210.1:7235-12024 GCA_001303885.1 Planctomycetes bacterium SM23_32
TCGCTTCCCTGATGGTGGGGCGGCCGATGGCGGAGCACTTCCCGCCCCGCGCGGACCGCGGGGACGAAGTGGTGCTCTCGGTGCGGGGGCTCTGCGTTCCGGGGCAGGTGGCGGACGTGTCCTTTGAGGTGAGGGCAGGGGAGGTGCTCGGGTTCGCCGGGCTGGTGGGGGCGGGCCGCACGGAGACGGCGGAAGCCGTGGCCGGCCTGCGGCTCCGCTCGGCGGGCGTGGTGACGGTCGGCGGCGCGGACCTGCCGCCCGGACGCCCCGAGGAGGCCGTCAGCCGCGGGCTGGCTTACCTTTCGGAGGACCGGCGCGGCCGCGGGCTGCTGATGGGCCGCAGCATCGTGGAGAACGTCACCATCGTCTCGCTGGACCGCTATGCCGCGCCGCTGATCTCCCGCCGGGCCGAGCGGGAGGCCGTGCGGGCCCACGCCGAGCGACTGCGGATCAAGATGGGCCGGCCGAGCGATCCCGTGCAGACCCTCAGCGGCGGCAACCAGCAGAAGGTGGCCCTGGCCAAGTGGCTCGAGGTGGCGCCGCGGGCGCTTATCCTGGACGAGCCGACTCGCGGCCTCGACATCGCCGCCAAGGAGGAGATATACCGCCTGATGCGGGAGCTGGCGCAGCAGGGGATGGCCTGCGTGTTCATCAGCTCCGAGCTGAACGAGCTGCTCGGCATGTGCCACCGGATCGCCGTCATGCGCGGCGGGCGCGTCGTGGCCGTGCTCGAAGGCAAGGAGATGACCGAGGAGAACGTCATGCTCCACGCGGCGGGGGTGAAGGAGGGCTCGCGGCCATGAAGCCGAGCGCCAAGCCGGACCGATCGGCCGAACTGCGGCCCTCCGACCTGCCCGGCGGACCCAGCCGGCGGACGGTGGGCCGGGCGCTTGAGACGTTCGGGCCCGTCATAGCCCTGGCGCTGCTGGCCGGCGTCACCACGGCCTTCAACCCCCGTTTCCTGCTGCCCGAGAACGTCCTGAACGTCCTGGAGGACCTGTCCTTTCGCGGGATCATCGCCCTCGGCATGACGTTCGTCATCATCCTGGGCGGCATAGACCTGTCGGTCGGCTCGCTGGTGGCGTTCGCCGGCGGGCTCGGCATCTACCTGATGAACACGGCGATCAACGCGGCGACCATCCGGGAGGCCGTGCTGCGCGCGCAGGAGGCCGGACTGGCCGCACCCTATGGCGCGGCGCGCGTGGGGCTGGCCCGGCTCTTCGAGGGGCTCGGCATGGGGGGATCGGAGGCCTGGGGCGTGGCCGCGGCGTTCGTCGTAGTGCCGCTCGCAGGGCTGGCGGCAGGGCTCTTGAACGGCGTGCTGATAGCGAAGGGCCGCGTGGCAGCGTTCGTGGCGACGCTGGGCGGGCTGGCGGCCTACCGGTCGCTGGCGCTGGCATTGGCCGACGGGGGCGAGTTCCGCTCCGCCAGCCCGGAGCTGTTCAAGGCCCTCGGCACGGGCGGCATCGTCCTCCCCTACCTGACCAACCGCTACGGCAACCCTCTCGTGGTGCGCTGGCCGGTGCTGGTCTTCGTCGTGCTGGCCGTGGCCGCGCACGTGGCGCTGAACCGCACCCGCTACGGACGTTACGTCTACGCCATCGGCTGCAACGAGCGCGCCGCCGTCTACTCGGCCATCGCCGTGGACAGGATCAAGATGGCCACCTACGCCCTGGTCGGCCTGCTGACGGGCGTGGCGGCCCTGATGAACGCCTCACGCATGAACTCGGTCAGCAGCGGCCAGACGGGCGCCATGTGGGAGCTGGACGCCATCGCGGCGGTCGTCATCGGCGGCACGCGCATGACGGGCGGGGCGGGCCAGGTCTGGGGCACCATCGTCGGCTTGCTGATACTCGGCGTCATTGGTAACATGCTGAACCTGCTGCAGGTCTCGCCCTATCTGCAAGGTCTTGTGAAGGGCTTCATCATCGTGGCGGCGGTCCTGCTTCAGCGGGGCAGGCGGCCCGAGTGACCGCCGCCCCCAACACGGGCGTCCGGGGAGGTGGAAGATGAGGCGTACGGCGATGCGTTTGCTGCTGGCGGGCCTGCTGTGCGTGGTCGGCGGGTGCGAGAAGTCCCAGGCCGAAGCGCCGCCCCCCCCGCGGCCCCGCCCGGCCGGCCCTGGACTGACCATCGGCGTGTCGGTGCCCGCCGCCGACCACGGCTGGACGGCGGGCGTCGGCTGGTGGGCCAGGCGGGCCATGGAGATGTACGGCGACGTCAACTGGGTCTACGCGACGGCCGTCGGGCCCGAGAAACAGATCGCCGACATCAAGGACATGATGGCCCAGCAGAAGCTGGACGGCCTGGTGGTGCTGGCCACCGAGTCGGCGCCGCTCACCCCCGTCGCCGAGGAGGCCCACCGCAACGGCATCTACCTGGTCAGCGTGGACCGCGGCTTTCTGAAGCCGGTGGCGGACTTGTTCATCGAGGGCGACAACGAGGCGTTCGGGCGCAAGGCCGCCGAGTTCATCGTCGAGAAGCTGGACGGCCGGGGCAACATCGTGGTCCTGGAGGGCATCCCGTCCACGGTGAACACCGACCGGGTGGACGCCGCGCTGGAGGTCTTCGAGGCCCATCCGGGCGTCAAGCTGCTCGGCCGCCAGCCCGGCATGTGGAACCGTGAGAAGGCCCACGAGGTCATGAAGAACTTCCTGACGCAGTTCGGCGACATAGACGCCGTCTGGGCGGCCGACGACGACATGGCCCTCGGGGTGGAGCAGGCCCTCGACGAGGCGGGCGCGGACGCCAGCGTTTGGATCGTGGGCGGCGGCGGCATGAAAGAAGTGGTCAGGAAGGTGATGGACGGCCACCCGCGTTACCCGGTGACCATCACGTATCCGCCCTCGATGATCGCCGTCGGCATCCACATGTGTGTCAGCAACCTGCGCGACGGGCGGGCTGAACGGCTCGCCGAGTTCATGCCGCGCCACGTGAAGCTGGACGTCGAGCTGGTCACGCCGGAGAACGCCCGGGACTACTACTTTCCCGACTCGGTGTACTGAGCCGGGCCGCGTTGCACTGAAGCGCCGCCGACATCCGCTCCGCATCGGACGGGACCCGTGACGAAGAAGATGCGCGACAGCCGCAACAGGACGAAGGGGGCCATGGACCGCCGCGCTTTCCTGGGTTCGGCGGCGGCCGTCGGCGCGGGCATTGCGCTGACGGGCGGCAGCGGGCTGGGCGCTGCGGCGCCGCGCGTGGACGACCTGCACGTGGCCATCATCGGGGCCGGCTCGCAGGGCATGGTGCTGCTGAGGGACGCGCTGAAGATACCCGGCATCCGCTTCAAGGCCGTCTGCGACATCTGGGACTACAGCCAGAAGTATGCCTCCGGGGTGATCCGCAAGTCCCTCCAGCCCATGCCGAACCTCTACACGGACTTCCGCGAGATGCTGGCGTCGGAGCCGGACCTCGACGCCGTTGTCGTGGCCACGCCCGACTGGGTGCACGAGGAGCACGCGGTGGCGTCGCTGGAAGCGGGCCTGCACGTCTACTGCGAGAAGGAGATGTCGAACACGCTGGAGGCCGCCCGCAGGATCGTGAGGGCCGCGCGCAACAGCGACAGGAAGGTGCAGATCGGCCACCAGCGCCGCAGCAACCCGTTCTACATCCACGCCCTTCAGCTCATCGAGAAGGACAGGGCGCTCGGGCGCATCACGAACTGCTACGGGCAGTGGAACCGCGCCGCCCAGCCCCAGGCCGAAGTCCCCGAGAAGCTGCACCTGCCCAAGGACATCCTGGAGCGCTACGGCTACGAGACGATGGAGCGCTTCCGCAACTGGCGCTGGTACCGGAAGTTCTCCGGCGGCCCCATCTCCGACCTCGGCTCCCATCAGGTGGACGTCCTCAACTGGTTCCTGCGCACGCCGCCTTCCGCCATGCTCGCCAGCGGCGGGCTGGACTACTACGAGGACGGCCGCGAGTGGTACGACAGCGTCATGGCCGTCTACGAGTACCGCACCGCAGAGGGGGTCGTGCGGGCCTTCTACCAGGTGCTCAACACGACGAGCTTCGGCGGCTACTTCGAGACCTTTATGGGCGACCGGGGCTCGATCAACATCTCCGAGAACACGGCCAAGTCCTTCTACGTGCCCGAGCCGACGGAGGAGCCGCCGGGATGGGTGGACAAGGCCGACCGCGTCGAGAAACAGGGCGCCAGCGCCATCATGCTCATCGGCGAATCGCGCAAGGAGGGCGAGGAGCAGAAGGAGACCATCTCGCCGGAGCTTCAGAAGCCCATCCACCAGTTCCACCTGGAGAACTTCTTCGGGGCGATCCGCGAGGGCACGCCGCTGAGCTGTCCGCCCGAGGTGGGCTACGAGACGGCCGTCAGCGTGCTGCGGGTCAACGACGCGGTGCAGAGCGGCACGCCGGTCACGTTCAGACCCGAGGATTTCCGCGCCTGAGTTCGCCGCGCGAGGCATCATCCGGGGACGGCAGCGCGTAGATGCTGGCGAAGTCACGCACATTCGGCCCGCCCGAGCGCACGCTGGCCCCCGTGGCTCACGGCATCGGCCCCGGCAACCCCATCGTCTATCAGTCGCTGGGCATCTGCTCGGCGCTGGCCGTCACCAACCAGCTCGACAAGACGCTGGTGATGTGCGCCTCGCTCACGTTCGTGGCCACGCTGAGCTGCCTGCTGGTGTCCCTGCTGCGGCACTGGACGCCGCGCCGCGTGCGGATGGTCACCCAGATGCTCATCATCGCCACGCTGGTGATCCTGGTGGACCTCTACCTGCGGAGCCACTGGATCGGGATGCGCAATGCGCTCGGGCCTTACCTCGAG
>LJUE01000211.1 GCA_001303885.1 Planctomycetes bacterium SM23_32
CTTGTCGGCCCCTCGCCAGACGCGACGTCCCCCCCGATCAGCGGCGCGCCCATCTCACGGGCGGTCTCATAGAGCGCCCGGCTCAGCTCCCGGCAGGCGTCATCTGCCAAGTCCGGCCCGAAGAACGCAGCGGCCAGCGTGCAGAGCGGGCGGGCCGCCATCGCGGCCAGGTCACTCAGGCCGCGGGCGATCCCCTTCCGGCCCACCAGTCGCGGCGCGGTGCCCGGCGCGAAGTGCACGCCCGCCACCACAGAGTCCGTCGTCACCACCAGCTCCTCGCCGCCGGGAGTGCGCAGCACGGCGGCGTCGTCGCCGATGCCGACGTCAAGCCACGCCGGCCGATCCGCCTCGGCCAGCCGGCGAATGTAGGCTATCAGCTCGCGTTCAGCCATCCTCGCCGCCTCCCGCCATCCACAGCCGCAGCACCGACTCGGCCGCCCTCTCCAGCAGGGGTCCCGCCCGACGCATGGCAGCAGCAAGGTCCATCGGCCCGTCCACTATGGGAAACGCCGCGCAGACGCCGCGCTCGTACAGCGCCTCGCAGCCCGGTCCCAGCGAGCCGGCCAGGACCACCACCGGCACGCCCTGCTCCTGAGCGGCCGCCGCCACCCCGGCTACGGTCTTGCCGAACGCGCTCTGTCCGTCCAGGCGCCCCTCGGCAGTGATTGCCAGGTCGCTGCCGGCCATCTTCTCCCGCAGCCCCACTGCCTGCATGACGGTCTCCACGCCGCTCTCGATGGTCGCACCGAGAAAAGCGACCAGCCCCGCCCCCAGGCCGCCGGCCGCGCCCGCGCCCGGCATGCCGGCCACGTCCACGCCCAGGTCCCGCCGGATCGTCTCGGCCAGCCGGCAGAGGCCCCCTTCAAGCTCGTCCGCCTGCTCGGCCGTCGCCCCTTTCTGCGGCCCGTAGGTGTAGGCCGCGCCGTGCGGGCCGATGAGAGGATTCGTCACGTCCGACGCCGCCACGACTTCTGTGCCGGCGAGCCGAGGGTCGAGGCCCTCGAGGTCCACCGTGCGAATGTCGCCCAGACGCCCTCCGCGGCAGTCCGTGATCTCCGTCCCGTCGGCGTCCAGGAACCGGACGCCCAGTGCGGCGGCCATGCCCGTGCCGCCATCTACCGTGGCACTGTCGCCGATGCCGACGATGATGCGGCCGACGCCGGCCTCGAGAGCGGCCCGGACCAGCTCCCCCGTCCCGCGCGTGGACGTGAGCATCGGACGGCGCTCCCCGGGCTTCAGCAACTCCAGCCCGCTGGCCTGGGCCATCTCCACGATGGCCGTCCTGCCGTCGCCGCAGAGGCCCCACTGCGCGCGGACGGGCCGGCCCAGCGGGTCGGCCACCTCGGCCGACAGCAGGCGGCCGTCCGTAGCCGTCACGATGGCGCGGACGGTCCCTTCACCGCCGTCGGCCATGGGAACGACGACGACGTCCGCGCTCGCAGACGCCGCCCGCAGGCCCCGGGCGATGGCGCCGGCGGCGTCGGCAGACGTCAGCGACTCCTTCAGGGAGTCCGGGGCGACCGTTATCTTCATGGTTGCGCACCTGGACGAGGTGCTGGCCATTCTACAGGACGGCCCGCCGTTTTCCAGGTCGCTTTCTCGGGCGCCACCCGGCAGTCGGGATGCCCCGGTGGCAGCTTAAGTGCAGCCTAGGGAATGACTTATGGTTGCTGACGCGTCCTGAGTTAAGCTGCCGCGCCACTTTCGCTCCTTTTCTTGACTTGCGCCGTTCCGGCTCGCTATGTAGTGGTGCGGGTGCAGGGGGGCGCGGCAGCGGTTCGAATGCAGCAGAGCGCGCCGTACCCGCGCTTGGCCGTAGCGAGAGGAGGCCGCAGATGCCGCTATTGCTGGTGTGGACCGGGACGCAGACCGTTCTGCTGATCATCGCGGCCATCATCATCATCCTGCTCATCGTGCTGATGTCCACCAGGAAGCCCGGCCCCGAAGGCCCGAGCCCTGCCCTGCCTTCCGATCGGGGTGAGGCCGGCAAGGGGCGCCCGGGCACGCAGGAACCGCAGAGCGAAGAGCCCGAAGTAGAGGAACCGGACGCGGAACAAAAGGAGGTCTAGCCTTCCCTCCGGATCCGATCCTCCCACACTGCTTCGGAGGGGCCGCGTTGCACCAGCAACGCGGCCCACTTTCTTGGCTGTCTGAGGCGCATCGGGGCGCAGTTGACTGGTTTGCGGCGGTTGCGGTATAATGCCCTCACCGTTGGAGCCACGCCCCGATTCGACCTCTTCAAGCTTGGGCTGCTGTCGGGAACGCCCGCGTCTGCGGCGTGTCGTGATGGCCCCTCGCGCGTGAAAGGCCTTGTCCGATGCAGGACGATTTCAGGGAGGAACTCCCAGAGGTCATCGGCCGCTGCCGCATCGAGGAGAAGATCGGCGAAGGGGGAATGGGCAGCGTCTACCGGGGCACCCACACCACGCTCGACATACCCGTCGCCATCAAGGTCCTGCCCAAGCACATAGATCTGAAGGACCCCGAGTATAGCCAGCGCTTCTCGCGCGAGGCCCGCATCGCCGCCCGACTGCGCCACCCCAACATGGTCGCGGTGCACGACTACGGCGTGGAGGGGCAGTACTACTACCTCATCATGGACTACGTGGAGGGGCCCACCGCCAGCGAGGAGGTCCAGCGGCTGGGCAGGCTGGAGTGGCGGCAGGCCGTTGACGTCTCCGAGCAGGTGGCCCGCGGCCTCGAGTACGCCGCCTCGAAGGGCATCATCCACCGCGACGTGACCCCGGGCAACATCATCCTTGACGCCGACGGCACGGCCAAGATCACCGACCTGGGCCTGGCCAAGGAGACCACCGCCGACGCCACCGGCCTGACCCGCAGCGGCGCCAGCCTCGGGACGCCCTACTACATGAGCCCCGAGCAGATCAACAGCGCCCGCGACGTGGACTTCCGCACTGACATCTACTCGCTGGGCGCCACGCTCTATCACATGGTCTGCGGCAAAGTGCCTTACACCGGGACGACGTTCGAAGTGATGACCAAGCAGGTGCGCCAGCCCCTGCCCTCGCCCAAGAACCACGTGCCCGACCTGCCCGATGACCTCTGCGACGTCATCCGCAAGATGATGGCCAAGTCCACCGAAGACCGCTACCAGAGCTACGAAGAGCTGCGGGCGGACTTGAGGAACCTGCTCGAGGGCAAGGCGGTCTCGGCGGCGGGCTTCAGGGACCAGAGCATGGTCACGGCCGCCGACGAAGTGGAGATCGCTGACGAGCTGGCGGCCATGGCCTCCGAGAAGACGCAGATATCGAACCCCCCCTCCCGCACCAGCAACACCGGCATCCTGATCGCCATCCTGATCGCCGGCCTGCTGATCGCCGTCGCCATTCTGGTGGCCGCGGTTGCCGCGCGCTCACTACTGTGAGCCGGGCCGGGCCGCCTCGCGCCCCTTACCCCCCCGGGCGGTCGGGTTGCGTCGCAGCGGCGTCACCTGAAGATCATCCCCGCGTAGCCCACCACGTATGACCCGCCCCCCATGGGCGAATCGGCGCTGGTGGCGCGAGCGGCGAGCCGTCCCTCGGTGGCCCCCCGCGCCACGACGGCGGCCAGCATCGCCGTCGCCGGCAGCACGCCGCACATCGTGATGCCCTCGCTGCGGCAGACCTCGTAGAGGCCGTCGGCGTCCAGCGCCTCCATCTGCTCGATGGCCAGTGCATCGTTGCGGTTCACCACCTCCAGCGCGCGGAACCCGCTTTCGTGGGACATGTCGCTGCTAGCCACGATCAGTGCGTCCTGCGCGCCGCAGTCGGCCAGCAGGCCGGGCAGGGACGCGCCGAGCTGCTTCAATTGCTCGCGCGTTGCGGTCGCCGTCACGCAGATGACGGCCAGCCGAACCTGCGGGTTGTGGTACTGGAGGAACGGCACGACGACCTCGCCGGAGTGCTCCGGCAGGTGGGGGCGGTCGTCCGCCACGGTGAGCGGATGGAACGCGAGGGCCTCGGTCAGCGCCTCGTGCATCGCCGCCTCGCCCAGCGGCGTCCCCCAGGCGCCGCCCGTCCAGAGGGCCAGCGCCGGACGGTCGAACGAATGGCTCGGCGTCAGCAGCAGCACCGTGTCCGGCACGGCCACCTGCGCGAAGGTTCTCCCGGCGACCGGGCCGCTGAAGGTGTAGCCCGCGTGCGGCGAGAGGACCCCCAGGGCAGGAGCCGCCTCCGCGGCTTCCGGCGTGTAGGACCGAATGGCGGACCTCAATCGCGCGGCGTCCGCCGGGTAGAACTGGCCGGCAACGACGGGCTGTCTTGCCATGATCTGACCTCGCAACTTCCCGGCCGGAGTCGCTCGGGGTGCCTGCCCCCGGCGGCCGTCATCTTAGCGCGCACGCTGCGCTGCGGCAAGTCAGCCGTCCGGTCGGCCGCCTGAGGGCACTCCGACGCAGTCCCGACAGAAGCGCGCGAGCACGCCGAAGTACTCCCTGCCCCCTGCCAGGTAAGTGTCGTTGTGCCCGGCCCCGCGTATCACGTGGAACTGCTTCGGCTCCGGGGCGGCCTCGAAGACGGCCCGCCCCTGGCTGATCGGGATCAGCGTGTCCCGGTCCCCGTGCATGACGAGCAGGGGAACGGCAAGGTCGGCGACGCGGGCCCGGTTGTCGAACCGGGTGCGCATGAACAGCCACGCCGGCGGAAACGGCAGCCTGAGGCGCGCCATGGCCGCCGGCCTCCGAGGGCGTGCCCTCGCTCTTGCCGTAGCCGCGGTAGTCGAAGATCAGCGCCGCCAGGCCGGCCTCCGCCAGCATCCTGAGGTTCTCCCGCCGGTCCGTGATGTTGCCCGCGTTGCCGTGACACCAGAGCAGGACGGGCCGCGCGGCGGCCGCCGCGCCACGGCCCGGATGCCACCAACCGTGCAGGGTCAGGCCGTCGCGCGTGCGGAACGTGCACTCTTCGACGCCCAGGTCGGCCGGCTGCCACATCGAGAGGGGCGCACGCGTCGGGTAGTAGATCAGCCGGCGCTCGAGCACCAGCAGGAGCGCCGTCGCCGCGATGCACGTCAGGCAGACGACGACGGCCAGCCGTCCGGCGGCCCTGAGCCACGACCTGGCGGTTGCCGCCGCCAACGATGGAGTCCTCCGCATGAAAGGCGCCAGGGAGGCCCGCGCGTCCGAGGCGGCGGGCCGAGCCGCTGCCACGCACAGGAGCACGCCGGCAAGCGCCGCGCACAACGCCAGGCGCTTGGCGACCTTGCCGGCAGCGGCGCCGCGGCTTCGGCAGGGACCTGCACCGCCCGGACCCGGCGTCGCGCCGCCTTCAGGCCCCCTGCCGGCCGACGCACCCATAGCAGAACTCGCGGAACGTGCGGTAGTAGTCGTCGCCGCCCACCTGATAGGTGTCGTAGTGGCCTGCTCCCTCAACCAGGTATATCTGCTTGGGCGACGTGGCCGCCGCGTAGACGGACTTGCCGTCCTCCAAGGGCACGGTTGTGTCCCGCGAGCCATGCACGACCAGCAGAGGGACGCGCAAGTGCCGCACGCGGCCGAGCACGTCGAAGCGGTTGCGCACGAAGAGCCCGAGCGGCACCACCGGTACCCTGCGGCGCACGACCGACGCGACGTTTTCCAGCGCGCTCTCCAGGATGACGCCCACCGTCTTCTGCCGCATGGCCACGTGCAGCGCCACTGCGGCCCCCAACGAACGGCCCAGGCATATGATGCGGCCCGGCTCGACGCCGCGCCCCTTGACCAGGTAGCGGTAGGCCGCCTCCCCGTCCAGATACAGGCCGTGCTCAGAGGGCTTCCCCTCGCTCTGGCCGTAGCCGCGGTAGTCGAAGATGAAGATGGCCAGCCCGTGCTCGGCCAGCCTGCGCAGGTTCTCGGCCAGGTGCGTTATGTTGCCGGCGTTCCCGTGGCACCACAGCAGGACGGGCCTTCTCAGCGGGTCGCCGTCAGGCCCGCCCGGATGCCACCAGCCGTGCAACTTCAGGCCGTCGCGCGTGCGGAATGAGCAGTCCTCGATGTCCGGGTCCCCCGGCCCCCAGCCCTCGGCGGGCTCCCGGCTGGGCCGGAAGACGAAGCGGTTCTCGAAGAAGAAGACC
>LJUE01000212.1 GCA_001303885.1 Planctomycetes bacterium SM23_32
CGCCATGCTCCGGCCCGAGGCGAACGTGCTGATGGCGAACTACTGGCACTTCGTCAACGGCTACTGGGGCATGCTGCGGGGGCCGCGTCTGCCCGAGGAGCGGTCGTGGCCGTGGAGGAAGATGCCCGCCTTCTACCTCTACCGCCTCTGGGGCCAGCACTTCGGGGACGAGCTGGTGGACGTCGAAGCGGCCGGGCCGCGGCTCGACTTCGAGGGGGTCGTCAGCACCCGCCCGGCCTACGGCGATGGAGGGTTGCCGGAGGGCGTCGAGCCGGACGCCAACCTGCTGAAAGGCGCCCCGTTCCGAATCGGTTCCGGCAACGGCTGGAGGTCGGACCTGAACGACGAAGGCCACCTGGTGCTTGAGCTACAAGGGCTGACCGGGGAGGCCTATCCGCTGCTGACCACCATCCGCCCCCTCCGGCCGGGCGCCTACGTGCTGTCCTTTACGGGCCGCACCCAGGGCAACCCGGCGCGGGGCAACTTCGGGCTCGGCCTGGCCGACGACCGGGGCTGGGAGGCCACCCACTCGGCGAACGCCGTGGACGGCGTCGGGGACGCCGCCGACTGGACGACCTTCTCGGGCGAGCTGATGACGCTGCCCGACTGCACCGGCCTGCACCTGGTCTGGCGGCTGGTGGCGGGCGACGAGCCGCGCTCGGGCCGGATCGAAATCCGGGAGCTGCGCGTCAGCCCGGCCCCGAGCTTCCCCGCCTACGCCGCCGTGACCTCGGCGGCCAGCCTCGCCGCCGACGGGCGCACGCTCTACCTCATCGTCTTCAACAAGCACCACGCCGCGGACATCGAGGCGGAGGTCGCCGTGGAGGGGTTCCCCGTGGCCGCCGCGCGCGCGTGGACGGTGACGGGGCCGTCGCTGGACGCGCTGAACCTGGAGGAGGAACAGGTCCGCGAAGTGGAGAGCGGCGTCGAGGTGGAGGGCGTCGGTGCGGACGGCTTCTGTCGCACCTTCCCCGCCCGTTCCATGACGGCCATCGAACTCACCCGCGCGGACTGAAAAGGGCCGGCCAAAAGCGCCTTGCCAGAACGGACCGCGCTGAGCACGCAGAGGACGCGCAGCGGAGACATGCCGCTCCAGGCCCTCTTTTTGGCTTTTCCGCGTCCCCGCCGAAGGCGGACACAAGCTCTGCGACCTCGGCGGTTGCCCCTGTCGAGCGCTTCAAGGCACGGGGAAGCTGACCGGGTCGAGCGGGTCGGTGCCGGCGCTCTGCTCGTCGGCGTCGGCCCAGCCGTCCCCGTCGTCGTCGAGGTCCGCGTTGTCGCCGACGGCGTCCCCGTCCGTGTCGCGCCACTCGGCCGAGTCGAGCGGGAAGGCGTCCCAGGGCACGGCGCGCGCCCGGGGCACGCCATCGCCGTCCAGGTCCATCTCCTCGCAGTCGGGCGTGCCGTTGCCGTTGGCGTCGTCGCCCCGGCCGTCGCCGTTCACATCGGCGTCCAGGTTGTCGCCTATCAAGTCGCCGTCCCTGTCGGCCCACTCCTCCGGCTCCAACGGGAAGGCGTCGCTCTCGTCGGGGACACCATCGTTGTCGTCGTCGGCGTCGAGGTGATTGGGCTGGCCGTCGCCGTCCACGTCGGGAGGCCCGTCGGGTGTGACGAGCAGCGCCAGGTCCACGGTGAAAGGCGGCGCGCCGAACGTCTGACGGCCGGCGGGGGCGCCGAGCACGCCGAGCAATGCCGCATCCCGGGGCGAGTACCAGTAGGCCGTCGCGTCCCGAGGGACCTCCAGCGTCACCGTCACCCCCTCGAGCGGCTCATCATGGCTCGCGTGATGGTGAAGGTAGACGGCCGCCCTCTGCCCGGAAGCGAGGCCGTAGGCGCGCACCTGCCCGGGCGGCGACACCTGGACCGGCGCGGTCCGCACGTCCGCGTCCAGGCGGTACGCGAAGTCCTGCAGCGCCCGCACATACTGCCGCTCCTGCGGTCCCACCCAGATGTTCATGAAGTGGCCGTCCCGCGCGTAACTCGTGTCCCAGAAGACGAAGGCGATCTCACTGAAGAGCGCCGTCCAGAGCCGGACGCGCATCCGCCGCGCCGATCCCGCGTCCCACACGCCGCCCACGCCCGGCGGGCGCGGCTTCTTGGGATCGACCCAGTTCCCCTGCTCGCCGACGATGACGGGCTTGCCGTGCCGCTTCCATTCGAGGGCGCGCGAGGCTGTGGCCGCGTCCGATTCCCGCTCGTCTTCCCGCGCATACCAGTGTGGCGCGTTGACCTCGATCCCTGGCAGGTGAGGGCGCTCCCAGCTCGTGGTGATGGGATGACGGTACGGGTCCACGGAACGCAGGTAGGGCGCCATCTGGGCGTACCACTCGTCGGAGGCGTGCTGCTCGTTCAGAAACTGCCAGAAGTCCACGTAGGCCCCCCACCGATCCACGCTGTACTTGACGAACCGCCTGACGCGTGCCATGCCCTCGGCGTTGGCCGGGTCGTCGTTGAAGACCTTCTGATAGCCGAAGATCCCGTACATGATGCGGAAGCCGTACGTACGCGCGCACCGCAGCAGCTCGTCGGTCATGATGCCTTCCTGCACCAGGTAGTGGTCCAGGTCGCGGTTGAGCGCGTAAGAGCAGTTCTGCTGGGAGAACCGGAACAGGTTGGACGTCGCCGTTCTGAGGGTTCATGGACGGCCCTCGCACGTAGAGTGGGCCAGGCGGCAGCTCGACCAGGTCCATACGGTCGGTGCGGAACGGGCCTTCCAGCGAGACACCGGCCAGCACGGAGCCGACGGCGTGCCCGTCGCCCCAGCAGTCCTGGAGACCCACTGGGAAGTAGGGCGAGCCGTCGTCGAAGACCCAGCGGAACGGATTCGCGGGATGTCGCCGCACGAAACCCCGGCTCCGCGTGCGTCCCGGCACGCAGCGGAAAGTGCCGCCCCCCGCGGCGCTCTGTCCCTGCCGGTTCCGGAAGACGTAAGCGTAGCGCCACTGCCCGAGTTCCGCCGGCGCGAACCGGGCCTTCCACGTGTCGGCCTTGGCGTGCACGTACTCCTTGGCTTTCACGTGGCCGTCGGGCCCGCGCTGGAGGACGCGGATCTCGGGCCGCTCCGTCGAGCCGTAGTGGAAGCCGCCGACCGCGGCCTGGCTGCCCGTCGGTGAGGTGAAGGTGACGTCTATGGCTACGTCGAGGAACGGATTTCCATAGCGGCGGTCGTGCGTGAAAGTGATCTCGAATACCTGGTAGGGCGTGAGCGCCTGCGTGTTCTGCGTGTGGACCACCTCAAGGCCGGCAGCGGAGGCTTCCCCGCCGCCTGCGCCGCCCTCCCCGGCCGCCCCGATGGCGAGCAGCAGGGGAACGGCAAGCGCCCGAGCCCAGGACGTGAGGGTGAGCCGCATGCGATGCCCTCCGGTGCCTCTAACGGGCAGCGCCGGCCGGAGCGCCGAGGGCATCATCCCGGCGGCGGGAACGTAATGGCCTCGGCGAAACGGGCCTGAAACCCCGGCCGGCTGGCCAGCTCCACGTATTCGGTCTCGCGGCTGATGCGTTCGGCCTCGGCCCGGCAGTCGCCGCAGGCCAGCACGGTCTTCGCGCCCGTGGCGGCGGCGTTGCCGATGAAGTCAATGCGCTCGCTACGGATCGGCGGCAGCAGGCCGATGCGCTTGGCGTGGGAGCGGCGGATGAAGTTGCCGAACCCCCCGGCCAGGAGCACGCGGGCGACCTCGGTCGGCGCGACGCCGAACTCCTCGGCCACCACCTCTATGCCGGCCCGCATGGCGGCCTTGGCGAGCTGCACCTCGCGCACGTCGCGCTGCGTGAGCAGGATGGGCCGGCCCGTCTTGCTCTGCGCGCCGTCCACCAGCACCACGGCCAGCTGGTCCTCGAATTCCACGATGGCCGCCTTCAGTTCATCGCTCAGGGCCGGCGCCTGCGCGGGAGCGGCGATGCGGCCCGTCTCATCTATCGCGCCGGCGTCGAGCAGCTCGGCCACGGCGTCCACAAGGCCGCTGCCGCAGATGCCCGTCGGCCGCCCGCCGCCGATGACGCCGACCTCGACTCCCTCATTGATGACCACTTTGCTGATGGCGCCTTCGGTGGCCCGCATGCCGTAACGGATGCGCGCGCCTTCGAAGGCCGGCCCTGCGGCGCAGGAGCAGGCCACGAGGCGGAGGCGGTTGCCCATCACCACCTCCCCGTTGGTGCCGATGTCAATGGCAAGCTGCACCGCATCGTCGCGCGCGATGCCCGAGGCGAGGATCACCGCCACCGTGTCGCTGCCCACGAAGCCGGCGATGTTGGGCAGCACGTGGAGGTTCGCGTTGCGGTTGATCTCCAGGCCCACCTCGCGCGCCTTCACGTCCACCGATTCGCGCAGCACGGCCACGTAAGGCGCGTGAGCGATGGGGCTCGGGTCCACGCCCAGGAAGATGTGGCTCATCGTGGTGTTGCCGACGGCGGTGGCCTCGTAGATGGACTCGGGCTCGGCGCCGGCCGATTCGCAGAGCTCGATGATGATCTCGTTCAGGCAGGTCAGCAGCCGTCGGCGCAGCTTCTCCAGACCGTCGCGCGTGTTCTCGATGTAGCTGATGCGGCTGACCACGTCGTCGCCGAAGTGCACCTGCGGGTTGGTGCGGCTGGCCACGGCGGCCGTCCGCCCGTCGCCCAGGTCCATCAGCGCGCCGACCACGCTGGTAGTGCCGATATCGAAGGCCACGCCCCAGATGCGGTCCGTCGTGTCCCCCGCCTCGACCCACTGGATCTCTTTGCCCTCCAGCACGGCGGTGACGTGGGGCCGGCCGCCGCGCAGGATGCCGGGCAGCGCCCGGATCAGCGAGAGCCCCGCCTCCAGGCCGTCCTCGCCGATGGCGGCCTTGAGGCGGTCCAGGTCGCTGCGCTGGTCTTCGACCGTGGGCTCGCCCACGGTCACCAGCTTCTTGCGCAGGTTCGGCTGGAAGGGGTACCGGCAGCCCTCTCCCTCGGCCAGGATCATCTGCTCGAAGAAGCGCGTCTCCTGCGGGATGGAGACGACCAGGTCGGACGCGACGGCGAGGCGGCAGGCGAGCCGCCAGCCGTCCTCCAGTTCCCGGGGGCTGAGGTGCTCGCGGTCGGCCGCGGTCGGCGGCGGGGGATCCTGGAGCACTTCCACCCGGCACTTGCCGCAGGCCCCGTCGCCCCCGCACGGCTGGTTGAGTATGACGCCGGCCTGGCCGGCGGCCTCCACCAGCGTGGTGCCGCGCAGCACGAACACACTACGGCCCTCGGGCTGCAGGGTGACGCGGAAGGTCTCACGGGTCATTCGTGGCGCCTCTGCGCGGGCACGCCGTGGGGCACAGGCACGAGAGCGAACCGAAACGGAGTGAAGATACGCGGCAGGTCAGGCGAAGTCAAGGACGCCGGGGGGGGCCGGCCTGTACTCGAGCGGCTCCATGGTGTAGGTGCCGCGGCCCTGGGTGAGCGAACGCAGCTTGGTCGCAAAGCCGAAGAGCGTCGCCAGCGGGGCCACGGCCCGGAGCACGCGCAGCGCCTCGCGCGAGACGACCTCGTGAATGGCGCCCCGGCAGCTCTGGACATAGCTGATGACGTCGCCGAGGCCGTCCTCCGGGGTGACGATCTCCAGGCGCATGTAGGGCTCGTACAGCTCGCAGCCCCCCTCCTCCAGGGCGCGGCGCTGGGCCATGGACGCGGCGGCCTCGAAGGCAAGCTCGGTGGAATCCACCGGGTGGGTCTGTGCCTCCATGAGCGTGGCCCTGAGGTTGATCAGGGGGAACCCGTAGAGCACCCCCCCGACCGAGCCCTGCGTGAGCGTCCGCTCCACGGCGCGCGCGAAGTGCAGGGGCAGCACGTCCTTGGGCACCTGGTTGGCGAACTCCAGGTTGGAGCCGCACGGGGCCGGCTCGAACCCGATGACGACGCGCGCGAACTGGCCCCGCCCCTCGATCTCCTTCTGGAAGGTCTCCTCTATGGTGATGGCGCTCTTGAGGCCCTCGCGGTAGGAGACCCGGGGTTCGCCGACCCGGGCGTCCACGCTGAACTCGCGCAGCAGCCGGTCGCGGATGATGTCCAGGTGCAGCTCGCCCATGCCGCTTATCAGGAGTTGGCCTGTCTGCGAGTCCACGGCCCGCCTAAAGGTAGGGTCCTCCCGCGCCAAGCTCTCGAGCGCGTCGTCCAGCTTTCGCTTGTCGGCCTGGGTGCGCGGCTCGATGGCCATGGAGATGACGGTTTCGGGGACCTGCATGCGCTCGAAGACCACGGCCTTGCGGCGGTCGCAGAGCGTGTCGCCCGTGACGGACACTTTCAGGCCGGTGGCGGCCACGATGGCGCCGGGGCCCGCCTCCTGCACCTGCTCACGGGTGTTGGCGTGCATCCGGTAGAGGTGGGTGACGTGCTCCATCTTGCCCTGGTTGGAGTTGTAGACGCGTGAGCGCTCCCTGAGCGCGCCGCTGTAGACGCGGATGTAGTAGAGGTCGCCGTGGCGTTCGCTCTGGATCTTGAAGGCCATGGCGCTGAAGGGCCCGTCGGGGTCCGCCCGGCGCAGCACGGGTTCGCCCGAGTTGGGGTTGACCCCCTGGACGGCCGGCACGTCGGCCGGGGAGGGCATGTAGTCGCAGATGGCGTCAAGCAGGGGCTGGATGCCGCGGTTGCGCAGGGCGGCGCCGCAGAGCACGGGGTGGAGCCTGTTGGCGACGGTGGCTTCGCGCAGGGCCCGTTTGACGTCGGCCGGCGTGATGGGCTCCTCGGCCAGGTATCTGTCGGCCAGCCACTCCACCTGTTCGCAGACGGCCTCGATGAGCTCGCCGCGCCGCCGTTCGACCTCTTCGGCGTAAGGCTCGGGCACGCCGCGCACGTCGTAGCGAGCGCCGAGCGTCTCGTCGTGGAACAGCAGCGCCTCGCGGTGGATCAGGTCAATGACCCCGACGAAGTCGCTGTCCCTGCCGATGGGGAGCTGCACGGGCACGGCATTGGCGCCGAGACGCTCGCGCATCTCGCCGACCACGTGCAGGAAGTCGCTGCCGAGTCGGTCCAGCTTGTTGACGAAGCAGATGCGCGGCACGTTGTAGCGCTCGGCCTGGTGCCAGACCGTCTCGGTCTGGGCCTGGACGCCACCCACGCCGCAGAAGACCACGACCACTCCGTCCAGCACGCGCAGGCAGCGCTCCACCTCCATGGTGAAGTCCACGTGGCCGGGCGTGTCTATGATGTTGACCTGGTGCTGGTCGCGCCGGGGGGAGTCGTTGCCATCCGAACGGGCCTTCCAGAAGCAGGTGGTGGCGGCCGA